>CAMMAC010000023.1 GCA_946493085.1 uncultured Clostridiaceae bacterium | reverse complement strand
ACATAAAAATTTTCCTCCTCGTTTTTGTTCTTACGAAGAGGATTATATCGTTTCTTTATTGTCCTTTACCTTTTTATTTTGTTTTCTGCTGATAACTTATTTCCATAATTTTCGACTTTTTTCTCGGAGTGTCCCACTTAAGTCAGGGTTAAATGAGACATAGTCATATTGCAAAATTTACAATCAATTTTCCATTGTTCGTCTCACTGCCAAGTCAGTATTGGGTATCCATCATTAATATTTTTTGTATCTGCTTTAAATGCACTTCCTAAAGTAGTTGTCAATTGCTTTAACTCGTCACTTGTTTTTAGGTCTGCTTTTACATTTGTATTTGTTATACTTCCTCCTATTGCTGGTACATTATTTTGATTTAATGCATAATTATTGCTTGCTTCTACAGGTATTTCTTCATAAGTAATTCGTCCTATACTAGCCCCAATTTCAGAATTTCCTGTTACTTTTCCTGTACTATAAGTATTGATAATTCTTGTAAAACCTACAGTTGCCCCACTATAATAATGAATATAGCCTGATATTCCTCCTGCCTTCTCATTATCTACTTTGATATCTCCTGTATTATAACAATCTTTTATTTCGCCTTGTGCTATTCCACCCGAAATCCCTCCGGCTAAACGATATCCATAAATATTGCCTGTATTATAACATCCTTCGACATATCCATGAACTGTTCCCGCTACTCCTCCTACAGCAGTTTCCATATTACCATCTTGTTTATATCCCAATGCTGTAATATTTCCCTTATTACTACAATTGATAATATGTGTTTCTGGATTAGCATTGCCAGTAATCCCTCCTACATTATAACCATTTTCACTTTGTATTACTATCTGGTTATGGCAATTTCTAATTTGTGTATTTCCGATTAAATTAGCTGCTATTCCTCCTGTATATGGTCCCGCATTCACAATACTTCCTGTTACTGTTACATTTTCTATAGTAGCCTGTACAGAACCAAATAATCCTTGATAGCTTTCTGTTGTGTCTATATATAAATTTCTAATTACATGATTATCTCCGTCAAAAGTTCCTTTAAAAACGATACTGTCATCTCTTCCTATTGGTATCCACTGATTATCTGCACTTCCTTGTAGATCGATATCATTCTGCAAGGTTATTGTTCTTCCTTCATAGGTTGCTCCATTATTTACTCTATCTCTAAAACTTGCTAATTCTTCTTTTGTAGATATTTGTATATCTTCTGATATTCCTGTTACTTGAACTTGTGCTATTTTATATTCTTCATTGCTATCTAATACATAAACGTTATAGTTTCCATTTGCTTCTACATCTTGCGTTAATGTATATTTGTTCTCTGTTTTCTCTGGTACACTTACTTCTACTCCATTAATTTGTATTTTACTAATCGCATCGCTTCCTTGTATTTCTATACTTAGTGTTGCCTTTGTATAATCGCTTGCTAAATTACTGTTTAATGCAATTTCTATTGTTTGACTCTCAGTTCCTTTGCCTAAACTTTGTGTTATCGTTAAATTTTCTCTATCTATTACAAATTGGTATCCATCCACTATTACGATATTATCTTGCACTACCATTCCTCGATTTGTTAAATAATCTGTAACAAATTGCTCTGCATTATAATTGGAATTCATGTATTTTTCTGTTTGTAAGTCTATTAATGCTAGCTCTAACTTTTCTCTTGCTTGTGCCTCCTCTGTTTCTCTTTTTGCGTTCTGAGCTTGTGTAATGATTCCATTGTCACCTATTATCATAGCTATAGATACGCCTGCTAATATGATTAGTACAATAATGGTTACCACTAGAGCAATTAAGGTAATTCCTCTTTGAAAATTTTCATTTTTCATCTTTTTATCCTCCTACTTTATTTTCTCATTTGTATAACATTTTATACATCTTCTATAAAATATTATCATTACTCTTAAAAATATGCAATACTTTTGCATGGTATTTTTTTATTACATTTTTATGTCAAAATATTACTATAACTTGATGAGGAGGAATAAAGATGTTTGAAATCTCTAAATACAAAAAAAGTAATGTAAAACTTTGTATTCGTCTTCCAGAAAGTATGAATGAGACTTTAAGAAAAATTGCCAAAAAAGAGAATATGAGTTTTAATAATGTCCTAGTTAGCTGTATTCAAAACTCTTTAAATGAAATGAATTTAGAAAAATATAAAGATGTTAATATTTATGAAGAAGAAGATAAAAAATTAAATGCTTAACTGTTCTGTTTCATTTTTTACAAATATTAAGTATTGAATCGTAAAAAAACATAGCTGTTCTTAGCTATGTTCCTTTGTTATTTCATTTTTTAGTTTTCATTTATTTTTTCTCCCAATTCTCCAATTGATATAAGTCTTTTAATGGAATATTCTGCTCCTCAGCAATCTTTTTAAGACTTTCATATTCTGGATAAGTATAGGTTTCTTCTCCTAATTTTACCTGTTTTGCTTGCACTAATCCATATCCTGTATTTACTTCTACCTTTTCTCTTGGCAAAACGTTTCTTTTTTCATAACGATATCGTATGCCAATCGTTGTAGTTTCTCTAAAAATAATCGTTTGTAATTTTTCTATATCTTCTTTTCTGCAAGCTACAGTTAAGCGATAAGCTGGTCTTCCCTTTTTCATATAAATAGGTGTAAAGAAAACATCTAAGGCTCCATTTTGTATTAATTTTTCTGCTGTATAACCTAAAATTTCTCCTGTGGTATCGTCAATATTGGTTTCCATTACTGCAATTTCTTGTTTTTCTTCTAATGTTTCTTCCATTTCTCCTAAATATACTTTTAACACATTTGGAATTTTTAAATCCTTTTTTCCAGCACCCCAACCTATTTTTTGAACTGTCATAGTTGGCATTACTGTAAATTCTGTAGCAAGTTCGCTAATAATAGCTGCTCCAGTTGGTGTAACTAATTCGGTATCTATGTCTATTTGTCTACATTTTACTCCTGCCTTGCTAAAAATTTCACTAGTTGCTGGTACAGGTACTGATATAGTACCATGAGCACATTCTATAAATCCATATCCGTCATTTACTACGCTAGAAATAATTTTGTCTGGCTGAATCTTGTTAATTAAAATAGCTGTTCCTACAATATCTACAATAGAGTCAATGGCTCCTACTTCATGAAAATGCACTTCTTCTATGGATTTATGATGTACTTTTGATTCCGCTTCTGCCACTTTTCTAAAAATTCTTTTGGCTAATTGTTTCGTTTCTTCTTTTAAATTACTATTTTCAATAATATGATTTACATCATGTAGATTACGATGCTCATGGTGATGTTCGTGTTCATGTTCATGTTCGTGATGATGTTCCTCATGATGGTGGTCATGTTCATGATGATGATGGTCTTTTAAAACAACATCTACATAAGTCCCTGTAATTCCGTTTTTTACTTTTTTGGATATTTCTATATGATAACCATCTACTTGTAATTTTTTTAGTTCTTCTACTAAATATTGTTCATCTCCTAATATTTCTACTAATGCTCCTAAAGTCATATTTCCACTAATACCGCTACTACAATCGAAATATAGTGTTTTCATTTTTTCCTTCCTTTCTCGTTTTCCTCAAAAAGTATTCTATCATTTTTTTCTAGCTATTCATTTCTTTTGCTACCATTTCTAAATAGCTTCTAATTCTTAAATGTTGTGGGCACATTCTTTCACATTTTCCGCATTTAATACAGTCTTCTGGTCTTCCTACTCCCTCTAGTTTTCTGTATTCTTCTTTGGCTCCGCTTTCTTCTCCTAGTCTTTTTAGTTTATTGTATAATGCGAAATAAGTAGGAATAGCAATTTTCTTTGGACATCCACTTTCTATGCAATAATCACATCCTGTACAAGGAATAGAAGTCTTTCCATCGATAATATCTACTACCTTCTCTAATATTTCTTGTTCTTCTTGATTCATTGGTTTTAAGTTTTGCATATATTCTGTATTATCTTTTACTTGTTCTAAGTTAGACATTCCACTTAGCACCATTATGACATCTTCTTTACTTGCTGCAAAACGAATTGCCCAACTAGCAATGCTGTCTTTTTCGTTGTATGATTTCATTAATTCTTCTGCTTCTTTTGGTACTGCAGCTAGTGTTCCACCTTTTACTGGCTCCATAACAATTACTTTTTTACCATATTTTTGACAAACTTCATAGCATTTTCTAGCTTGTACAGTTTCGTCTTCCCAATCTAAATAGTTTAATTGTAGTTGTACAAATTCTACTTCTGGATGTTCTTGGATAATTTTTTCTAACAATTCTGCGTTATCATGAAAAGAAAATCCTAAGTGTTTTATTTTTCCTTCTTTCTTTTTCTCTACACAATAAGCAAAAGCATCTAATTTTTGCACAATTTCATAGTTTGCTTTTGTAAGGCAATGCATTAAATAATAGTCAAAATATTCTACGCCACATTTTGCTCTTTGCTCTTCAAAAATTCTTTCTAAATCTTCTTTTTCTTTTAAGTACATACTTGGCATTTTGTCTGCAAGAGTAAATGCATTTCTTGGATATCTATCTACCAATGCCTCTTTCATAAAGTTTTCACTTGTTCCCTCATGATACATATAAGCTGTATCAAAATAGGTAAATCCTCTTTCTATAAATAAATCTACCATTTCTTTTACTTGCTCTACATCTACACTTTTCGCATTGTTTTTATCTAAAAGTGGTAGACGCATACATCCAAATCCTAATTTTTTCTCCATCTTCTTTTCCTCCTATTATCCATTTATTTTTTCGTTAAATACTCCATAATGGGTATTAAATTTTCCTCTTTTACTAAAGAGCCTCCCATTTTCATGATAGGAATAACCTCTTTATCTTCCGGCTTGTTTTCTTTTATTCTTTGGTCTATAACTAATTTTAATAATATTTTTGAAATACCTTTTAGTTTTGTATAATCAATGCCTCCTGGCAAATAGAAAAATGGTGTATTTACTAGATTCGTTTGTATCAATTTTTCATCATTTTCCTTACTATAAGGATTGATACCTACCGCTATTGTGCAAATGACGTTGGCTCTGTGTTTTATTTTTGAATAACCTTTTATTTGATCTGCAAATACCCAACCTAAAAAAATGATATCTTCTTGTTCTTGCTTGTAGTCTTGTAAGGCAATGCAGTCTATTTTTAATTTTTCAGCTAACATTTCTGCATATTTCTTTGTATGACCTGTTTTACTCTCATAAACAATTTTCATAACTATTCTTCTCCTTTTATTACTACAAAGTCTCCTATTTTTTTTCCTCGTTCTAAACCATCGTACTGCTTAAATTCTGTATCCACAATTAATAGCTGGTTTTCTTCTAGATGCTGTATTTTTTCTTTTAAATCTTCTTCCTCTCTTATTTCTTGATACTGTTTGCTAGTATCATTTCTAAATCGTATATAAAGAGCTAAGCATCCATCATTTTTGATATTATCATAGAGTACTTGTGTTTCTTCCTCATTTTCTGCATATTGTAGTGCTCTATAAAATCCTCTAGAGAAGCAACCTGAGTTTTCTACTACTTGTGTGTAAGTTCCATAAAAATAGATTATAAAACAGACAAATAGCAGAATATAAAAGGTAAGTAAACAAGTGATATAAGTTTTTTTGTACTTTATTTTCTCATAAATACGATACATACCAATAGCTGCTATCATCATAAGCGGATACCAGATAATGTTCAAACGATTGACATTCGCCTCATTAATTACTATGCCAATAACAATGCTAAGTAAAAGCCAAATTTGTAATAAAAACGTGCCTGTTTTTTTGTCTATATCTTCCTCTTTTTTCCTATTTTTCCATTCTACTACAATTCCTATTAAAGAGAAAATCATAGTGATATAGCCAATGGTTCCAAATGGTTTTGGTGTATTCCATTCTCCTCCATCTTCCTGCTTTACAAGTAGTTTTATGGTAGAGGCAATGTTTTCTCCTAGCTGTTCCAAGAAGTTTTCTGAGAAAAATAGCATGTCTTTTGTCCTAGATAAACTATCATAATAAGGGATAGTAATAGGACCTATTTGTATACTTTCCTGAATGTGCAGACCATTAATAGCAAACATGGTAACCAAAGGCATACTTATTAAAATAAAAATTGCTCCACAAATAAGAATTTGTTTCAAAGTGATTTGTTTTGTCCTATACAAATAAATTGCTATGGCCAATAAGAACAAAGGTACAAAATAGATAGCAAGTCCATAACCGTACAGACTAACCGCATAAAAAATCATAGATAAACACAAAATAGCTTTCTTTTTCTTTTGCAGAGCTATTACAAAAATATCTATAGCAAATAAAAAGAAATGCGGAAACATATTACAATCTAAAGACCAAATAGATTGCAATATATGCCATGGAGAAATAGCCACTAAACCAAGTGCTATGAGTCCTATCGTTTTATTTTTGGTAATTCTTTTCGTCAAGTCATAGCAAATAATCATTCCTAGAATACTCACTATTAGCATTGGTAATCTTACCGCAAGCAAAGTATTTCCTAAAATTTTAACACTTATCACCATAAGATATAGTAATATAACACTCTGTCCTCCCCAACCTTGCAAATACACAGGAAAAGATATTCCTCCAATATCTTTTCCTGTTTGTGCAATCGATACGGCATTTACAGCTGTCATAATTTCATCACTATTCATTTCTCTAATGGCTGTTGGAAATTCATAAATTCTTACTGCTATTCCCAATAACACTAAAATAAGAAATAGGTATTTTTGATATTTTTCTATTTTTTTCATCTGTTCCCCTACTTTGTTTCGTTTTTGCTATTCTATCATATTCCTTTAAAAAAAGAAAGCATTTTTTTAAATACTCTCTTTTCTAATTGTCTCTATGATGTTTTGTTGATTTATTTTGTTGGTTGTATATTTCATCATCCCCAATAATATAAGAAAAACGGCTAAGATAGAAATTCCTATTGCTTGCACAGGAACTATATATTCTATAATAAGATTAGACTGGAATGCTAAATAAATACTGTAAGAGGCTAATATTCCCAATGGAATTCCAAAACATAAAGCTTTTATTGTATAAAACATACTCTCTAATCGTATCATTCGATGAAACTCTTTTTTCGTCATTCCTATGGCTTTTAGGCTTGCAAATTCTCTTTGCCTTACTTGCATACTTGTTGTAATTGTATTAAATATACTAGTAATTCCTATACAAGAAACAGAAAAGATAAAAGTATACAAAAATATAGAAATGGTTATATACATACTATTTTCTTCTCTTTCTTGTTTTGTTACGTTCCATAAATCTAAATACATATTTTCATAATTTTCTTTTATATAGTTTTCCATTAGCTCGTCTTGCTGAGTTTGTATATACAATATAGCACTATTAGGATGATAACCTATTTTATGAAAATAGGCATCTATCCATTCATCACTTACCACCAAGTATGCCATATTAGAATTTGTTAGTCCTAAAGGAGTTTCTCTAGTAACAGCTATCAATTCTATAGGAACTATTTCCTCTTCTGTTTGATAAATAGAAATTGTATCTCCAGCTTGATAATCATACATTCTAAATACAGCATTTTTCGTTTTTCCATCCACTTTTACTTCATCTGTTTTATAATCTAGTAAAATTCCTTTATCTTTTGCATTCTCATAAGATAACCCTAGTTTCTTTAAAAATCTTAAGTATTCTTCTTGCCCCAAAGATTCTATTAAGATAGTTTCTGTCTGATAGTTATTTTTCGTAACCATATATTTCGTTTCTTGTGCATAATGTTCTTCTGCTCCTTGTACATTTGCCCAAGTACTCCTATTCCATTCATAAGTTTCTATTTTATCGTCCTGTGCTATTTTTCTTAAAGAATCATCTTCTTTTCCGAAAACAGCAATGTCAAATTTATAATTTTTGTAATAAATGTTTGTTAACTCAAAAGCATAAATGGTAAAAGAAGACATCGCAATAAAACAAGCTACACTCACTACAATAGAAAGAACAACCGGTCTATACTGTTTTTTATTTCTTTTTAAATTTTTATACGCTATATCTCCTCCTACACCAAAGAACTTTTTTATCCATTTAGGTGCTTTTATTTTTTTAATATTTATTTTTATATCTTTACTAGCCTTTATTGCTTCTAAAGGAACTATTTTGGAAACCTTTTTTGCTATTTTCCTAGCGGATAAATAAATAGTAACTATACTGAATAAAACACCCGCTATAATAGCTAAAAAATTTGTAGAGAAAAGAAATTCCATACCAAACAAATTTCTTTTAGCTAATTGCTCTGTTATCTTTAACAATGCATAAATAGTAAAAATACCTAATATAACTCCTATTGGTATTCCAACTAACCCTAAGTAAAAAGCCTCATAGAATATACTTTTCTTTATTTGTTTGGACGTTGCCCCTATAGAAGCCAACATTCCATATTGTTTTATTTTTTCTGTAATAGAAATTTGAAAACTATTTTTAATACAATATACAGATGTAATCATAAGAAGAAAAAGGAGAATGCCTCCTACTGCATATATCATATTAGATGTTTGGTCGTGAAAAATTCCCATTTCTACTGCCATTAACTTATCATTGATAATAAGTGGATAAGTAGAAGCTTCTTGTTGAATGTTTTCTTCTGTTTGACGGATTATACTCTCTTCCCAATTTTCTAATTCTTTTTCCTGTACATTTAATATTTGGGCAATTGTTTTTATTCTTTGCGTTACATCTTGAAACCTTACATATATATTCCAATTTTGCATGGAAAAACTTTTGTCTATTTTTCCTATCATTGTATAATAATTACTGTCAAATGTCTCCACAGACAAGTCTGTAATTTCTACAATTCCGACTATTGTATACTGTTTTTTGATGGATTTTTGCATTTCATTTTGTAGTTCTACTTCTATAGAAGAACCTATGGTAAAATGGGTATTTCCGTTTTCGTTTATTTTATTAGAAATTACTATTTCGTTTTGTTGCTTAGGGAAGTTCCCCTCTAGCAATTTTATCCCCAATTCTTCCATTGCTTTTTCAGAGAATCCTAATAATTGAATAGAAGTATTTTCCCCTTCTTTTTCTAAAAAACTATACCCTATATTTTGTGTTACGTAACTTGTTTCTATGTTACTGTTTTGTTGTATTTTTTGATATGTATCCATCGAAACATTTTGAAAAGCATAATGGTAATTTCCATATGTTTTCTGTATATATGTATGCATAGAAGTTTGAAAACTCGACAATAAAGTAATTACTCCTGTTATTAGTGCTGAGGATAAAATAATACCAATAATTGTTACTGTTGTTTTCCTTTTATTTAGCCTTAAGTTTTTCACCGCTAATTCACGTAACACTTTCATTACTTTTCTCCCCTTTTTCTACTAATTTTCCATCTTCTATTTGTAACACTCTGTCTGCTTCTTTACTAATTTCTAAATTATGTGTAATGATAATAATGGTTTGTTGGTAGATTTTATTTGCTTGTTTTAAAAGTTGTATAATTTCTTTACTTGTTTTTACATCTAAATTTCCTGTTGGTTCATCTGCTAATAAAATAGAGGGCTGATTGATTAATGCTCTTCCTATTGCAACACGTTGTTGTTGTCCTCCTGATAATTGATTCGGCAAGTATTTTCTTCTATTTTCTAATCCTAATAAGTGTAACAAACTTCGCAATTTTTCCTCAGGAACTTTTTTACTATCTAAATCACAAGGTAATGTAATGTTTTCTTCTACCGTTAAAATAGGAAGTAAGTTATAAAACTGGTAGATAAATCCAATATTTTTTCTTCGAAAAATGGCTAAATCATCGTCGCTATATTCATAAATATTCTTTCCATTCATTAAAACCTTGCCAGATGTTGGTTTATCTAACCCACCTATTAAATGTAATAAAGTAGATTTTCCGCTTCCTGATGGACCAATTATGGCTACAAATTCCCCCTTTTGTACAGAAAAAGAAATATTATTAATGGCTATTGTTTCATTTTCTTTGTTTCCATACTTTTTTGTCAAATTCTCTACTCTCACAATTTCCATTGGCATTCTCCCCCCTTATAAATTGAACCGATTATTTTTATCTATTTTTATTTTCGCTTTAAATCTGTTTTTATTAAAATGAGAGCATGAATATCATGCTCTCATTTATAGGGGATTGAAATAATAATTACCAAATCAACTTGTTAACTTGAAACAGTACTCCATGTGGTATTCACATACAATCTTGCCTGCACTTCCGAGTATACAGTCACTGTATATCTTCCGGAAGGTGGAAGCGTGTATGTTTTAATAAAATCTTGATTTGGGTTCACTTCAAAATACTCCAATAAGGAACCATCCGGCTTATCTACATAAACTCTCAATTTTCCAGATGGGGTTGTATCACTGTCATTTGCAGACGCCCAAAACCAAAAGGTTCTTGTAAATCCCACATAACTATTTAAGGTAGGGTGAAGTACCAAAGTTCCACGCGGTGCAATATAAGCCGCTGCTCCTTCTCCTACAGATGCAGGTACAACCTCATTAGTCGTTTCTGTATCATTTACAGTTACATTGGGAAGTTCTTTAGCAAATGCAAAAGTGGCATTTCCAAACAACATCATAACAGCAGTTGCAAATGCTAAAATCCGCTTTTTGCTTTTACTTAATTTCATACGATTACCTCCATTTTAGAAATAACCAATCCCCTATAAACGATAAGTATTTACTTATCGCTTTAAATTTTATATTATTTGTAAAAATATGTCAATATTTTTTTACAAAAAACATTTATATTTTAGTATTTGTAGAATAATGTCGAAAATTGTCAAAATGTAACCTAATAGTTGATTTTATGTTATTTTTGCTTTATTTTGTTTCAAACTAATCAACTAAGCAACTAATTTCTCTTGGTTTAACAATTGATGAATTACAAATTTTAATGCAATCCAAAATATCAGAGTCTACACCCGTTATATAATTAAATTTCTGGGGGTAAGGGGGTATTTTTATGGGTAAAAAAAGAAAAACCTACTCACAGGAATTTAAACTTATGGTAGTAGAAGATTACTTATCAGGAAAATCTGGAGGAATTACTAAAATAGCAAAGAAATATGATATTCCGAAAGATTACATGGTTACACGATGGACTAGAGCATATAAAGAATTCGGCATAGATGGGTTGAAAGAAAATCGAGGTAAGACTGGAATTTCTAAATGTAGACCTAGAAAAAATAATCTATCTGCAGAAGAAAAAATTTTGAGATTAGAAGCCGAAAATGCATATTTAAGAAAAATAGTTGAACATAGAGAAAACATATTAAAAAAAAAGAAATAATTTTAGAATTATCCAATAAATATCCAATTTCAATACTTTTAAAAGTTTCTAAAGTCAGTCATTCAACATATTATGCTTGGTTAAAGAGAAAAGATATAATCACAGATAAAATGAAGGAAGATTCATATATTATTAGCAAAATAAAGGATTTATATGAAAAACACAAAGGGAGATATGGTGTAGATAGAATGACGCATGCTTTAGAACAAGATTTTGGAATTAAAATTAACAGAAAAAGAACATATAGATTAATGAAAAATAATGGATATTTAGCAGTGATAAAAGCCAAAAAGAAATATAATAAAACTGGCGAAGTACATCCAAAGCATAATGTTCTTAAGAGAAATTTTACTACAAGCTGTCCTTTTGATAAGATTGCAACAGATATAACTGAAATTAAGGATAAAGGGAAAAAAATATATATTTCTCCAGTAAAAGATTTACATACCCATGTTATAGAAGTTACTGAAATCGCTAATCATGCTACTTTAGAGGTAGGAATGAAAATGATAGAACAGATAAAAGATAAAGTCATACCAGAAGGTACAATATTTCATTCGGATCAAGGTGGTATATATAATAGTTTAGTTTTTCAAAAATTTTTAGAAGAGAACAATTTTATACAAAGTATGTCAAGAAAAGGTACACCAATAGATAATTCACCAATGGAAAGCTTTTTTGGGACATTAAAAAGTGAATTATTGTATAATCCTTTAGTAAACTTAAAAAATTGTGATATAATTACTGAAATTTCAAATTATATATGGTATTATAATAATGAAAGAATACAAAAATCTTTAGGATATTTAACACCAATACAATATAAAGAAAAAGAATTAGAAAGAATAAAAAAAGAGAAAGTATTGCAGAAATAACTACAATACTTTCCAGAGAGCCTCTCTTTCTTTTTACTGTCCACTTTTAAGGTAACAGTTCAGGGAACTATGCCCTCTTTCTAATATTTTGGTTTTATTTTTATAAATTTTTCTTTCAAACTATCCTCTATGCTAATTAAAAGTATTAATTGTTACAATACTATACATTAAATCTAAATAAAACAATATCTCCATCTTGCATAATGTAGTCTTTTCCTTCTGAACGTACTAATCCTTTTTCTTTGCAAGCTACCATAGAGCCTTCTTTTACTAAATCGTCATAAGAAACCACTTCTGCTCTAATAAATCCTCTTTGAATATCGGAATGTATTTTTCCTGCTGCTTCTGGTGCTTTTGTTCCTTTTTTAATGGTCCATGCTCTTACTTCTGGCTCTCCTGCTGTTAAAAAGCTCATTAAACCTAATAAATCATAACTTGTTTTAATTACTTTATCTAAGCCAGATTCTTTTAACCCTATTGCTTCTAACATTTCTTTTTTGTCTTCTCCGTCTAGAGTAGATAATTCTTCTTCTATTTTTACACATAAAGGAATTACTTTTGCATTTTCTGTTTTGGCATATTCTTCTACCCTTTGTACCATGCTATCTGCCTCTACATTTTCTAACTGACTTTCAGATACATTAGCAATATATAAAACTGGCTTTGCTGTTAATAGATACAAATCCTTGATACTTTCTTTTTCTTCTTCGTTTAGAGAAAGTGTTCTAGCACATTTTCCTTCTTCTAACACTTTTTTTATTTTTTCTAAGGTATCTATTTCTAATTGATATTTTTTATCTGCTTTTAATTTTTTCTTAGCTGCTTCTAGTCTTTTTTCTACCAATTCCATGTCTGAAAAAATAAGTTCTAAATTAATAGTCTCTATATCTCTTAATGGGGCTATACTGCCATCTACATGCACAATGTTAGAGTCTTCAAAACATCTTACTACATGAGCAATCGCATCTACTTCTCTAATATGAGATAAAAATTTATTTCCTAGTCCTTCTCCTTTGCTAGCTCCCTTTACTAAACCTGCTATATCTACAAATTCTATAATAGCATGTGTTGTTTTTTCTGGGTGATACATTTGTGTTAATACATCTAATCTCTCATCTGGCACTGGTACCACTCCTACATTTGGTTCTATGGTGCAAAAAGGATAATTCGCACATTCCGCTCCTGCGTTGGTAATACTATTAAATAAAGTTGACTTTCCTACGTTTGGAAGTCCTACAATTCCTATTTTCATTTTGTTTTTCCTCCCTTTTATATGCTTACATTCGCTTGTATATTCGCTTTTTTCCATTGATTATTCTGTTTATTTTTATCTTGCTGTTCATTTACCATAATATTATTTTCTTGTACATTACTTACTTCTTCGTTTACTTGTTCATTTTCAGCTATCGTATTGGTTTGCACAGTATTGGTTATCTCTGTGTTGGTTTGCTCTGTATTTGTAATTTGCTCTATTTCATTTTTCGTCTCTGTTCCTTCATTTTCTTCATCTATCTCATTTACCTGATTCTCGGGCTGTTCTTGCTCCTCTTTATAAGTATGCCATGGATTATTGGGATTACTATCCGTTGGATCCCAATTTCTTAATTCATCTGGCATATTAGATATCTTCTTTGCCGTTGGCTTTCCTAACGGTCCAGGATTAGAAGAAGAATAAAACTCTACATAGGTTCCGTTTGCACAATTATCGTAAATCCACTTCGCATCTGCTACCGTCAAACGTACACATCCCGCAGAAGCATAAGTTCCTAATTTATCATACTCCCAGTATTCTAAACTTGCTGGATCACCTTTTTTCAAATATGGCACAGAATGGAACAAAATATTTCCTGTTATTTGTGTAGAATAATGACCCCATACATAGCCTTGTAAACGTAGCCATTCCCATCTTGCTGGTATTTTATATACTCCTGATTTAGGCGTATACTCTCCTGTAGAACATACCATTGCTTTTACTGGCACTGTGTAATTGCCATCGCTGTCTAGCCCATAAATAGTAACTACTTGTGCTCCATAATTTACTTTAATATAATATGGCTTTCCATTGCTTTTCTTTGTTTGCGTATTTTCCTCTTCTTTTATTTCTTCTGTTTGTTGCTCTTCTCCGGCTTGTTCATTTACCTGCTCCTCTAATTCTTCCATACTAATCTCTTCACCTGGAATTTCTTCTTGTGCCTCTTCTTGAGATAGTATTTCTGCTTGTGTGGTTTTTAAATTGTTTTGATAATTTAGTATGATAATAGCAGCTAGTATCGCTATCACTAATAAAATACTTATTATTCCTGTAATGGTCAATATTTTTGTTTTTTTATTTTTCCAACATATTTCTTTTATTTTTTTCATAATCTTTCCTTTATTTTTTGTTTCTTCCCTATTATACGCTTTTTTATCTTCTTTTACAAGGTTTTGCTTGGAAAAAAAGAAAATGCCTTTTTCTTTAGACATTTTCTTTTTTTACCTGTTTTCAAAGGGGGATAGTTTTTTTGCAATTATTTCTTTTTTAGTTTCGTATAGGCTTTCACTTCCTTTCTCTCTTATTTCTAATGTAGTTTTATTATACGGGTAGATTGTGTCTTTTCTAGGCTTGCTTTGTAAAGGATGTGTAAATAATTTTCTTTACAAATCCTTCATTTTTTTGCTATAATCATTCAAAGGAGTACAAAAAAATGACAAAAATTTATCATTGGGAAAATCATATTTCAAAAATTGAATTACAACAAGTTATAGAAATTTTGAAAAAGGATGGCTTAGTCATTCTTCCTACAGAAACAGTTTATGGTCTTGCTGCAAATGCTTTTTCTGATAAAGCTTGCCAAAAGATATTTACTGCAAAAGGAAGAGCACAAGATAATCCATTAATTGTTCATGTTGCTAATAAAGATATGCTTTATGATATTGTAGAGAAACCAAATGAAATAGAGGAAAGGCTTATAGATAGTTTTATGCCTGGTCCCTTTACTCTTATATTAAATAAGAAAAAATGTATTTGTGACACTGTTACTTGCTTTCGGGAAAACAGTGGGCGTTAGAATGCCTAGTAATTCTATTATCCATGAAGTTATTCAGCAAAGTAATCTTCCTCTTGCTGCTCCTAGTGCTAATTTATCTAGCAAGCCTAGTGGCACTTGTATAGAAGATATTAAGGAAGAATTTTACGATAAAGTAGATGGTATTGTAGATGGTGGAAAATGTAAAATTGGAATTGAATCCACTGTTGTAAAAGTAATAGAAAACGTTCCTGTTATTCTTAGACCTGGATTTATTACAGAAGACGATATTCAGAGAGTAATTGGTAATGTAAAACTTAGTGATAAATTGTTTAGAAAACTTGTAGATGGAGAAAAAGTAGAAAGTCCAGGTATGAAATATAGACATTATGCTCCTAAAACAAAATGTGTCTTAGTGAAGTCGGACATGCATCAATTATCCAAAATAAATGACGATTTAATTTCTAAACACCCTAATTGTTGCGTATTAGGTTTTGCAGAAGATAAAGCATTCCTTCATGTTCCTGAAAATAGATTTATTTGTTTAGGTAGTAAAACGAACCTTCCAGAAATTTCTCGTAATATTTTCTCTTGTTTAAGGAAAATAGATACTCTAAACTGTGAACTTGCTATTATTGAGGGATTGGAAGAAAAAAATTTAGGACTTAGCATTATGAACCGCCTTGTACGTGCTTGTGAAAATAATGTGATATAAAAATTTTTCATATATATAGGGAAAGAGCCGAATCCTTAATGGAAACGGCTCTTTTTTACAATTAAACAACTATTTTACAATGCATTTTCCACAATTTCGGCTGCAAGACCGGTGTAATTAGAAGGCGTAAGCACAAGAAGTGTTGCCTTATCCTCATCTGAAATTTCATCCAGAGATTTAATAAACTCCTGAATAGCTTCCTTAGAAATGTTCTTTCCTCTTGTCAGTTCTTTCAACTGATTGTAAGCATCAGGAATACCGTACTTGCGAAGTACAGTCTGAATCGGCTCTGCCAGGACTTCCCACTTACTGTCCAAGTCGGAAGAAATCTTCTCTGTGTTGACTGCAACTTTTTTCAACCCGCCGATTGTCTGCTCAATTGCCTGAACAGAATAGCCAAATGCCAATCCAATATTTCTCTGCAGAGAAGAATCAGAAAGATCTCTTTGCATACGAGAACGCGGAAGCTCATCAGAAAGTACGGCACAAATGCCATTACCCATTTTGATATTAGCTTCGCTATTCTCAAAGCGAATAGGATTGACTTTATGCGGCATAGTACTGCTCCCTACCTCAGTTTTGACTGCAATCTGTTTAAAATACTCCATATTTTTATCAAAAATATTTGTTCGAATAATCAGTTTAATTAAGTATCTTATATTTATAGAAAAACATGATAAAAAAGAAACCTCACTAGATAGATTGAGGAAAAGAATTAATCTTTTTATGAGTATTACCTAAGTACTAGAACCACTATCATTTTACTCCTTTAAACTTTTTTTATTTTCTTTTTCTAATTGTTTTAAACTCTTTTTAGGCGTAGGTAAATCTTCTGGCATAGTTCCGGCCAGCTTCTTTAATTGCTTTTCTAACTATTTTTCCAATTTTATTATGAGTATCACAGGCTTTCTTTTCAGTGTCAACTTTATCTCTTTTTAATCTTTGTTCTGTTTGAGAAATTCTAAATAAATTTGCTATAAGTTCATCACTTCCCATATTATCCAAAATATCTTCTCTGTATCTTAATCCTTTTCTTTTGGCAATATCATCAGCAGTTTCCCCATTATACAAACCTTTATAACCGCTATTGTGAAATTTATCAAAATTTTTAACCCCTGCATTTTTAGCAGTTTGATTTAATGAATAATTTCCTTTTCTTGTTAAATCTCTTTGATAAAATCTTTTCTCATCTTCTGTTAGCATACTATATTCTTTTTCACTAATTTCTTGTTTTCTTGTTTGAACTGCAAAATATGTTTGTGCAAGAGCAATTACTTTTTTTCTGCTATCTCCATTTTGTGCTATTAAATAACATGCATAACGAGTTAACTTGTAATCACTAATTTTAACTTCCGCATTATTAGCACGTTTTGACAACTTATTGATGTCAATAAAATGTTCAAACACACTAATATCACTATTTTGACACGACATTTTAGCTTTATTAATTGTTTTTTCAAAATTCTGCCAATTTGAGTATTGTAGAACAGGCATAAGTTCTCTAGCATACCAAAATTCAACACCATTTTCGTCAATATGCTTTATATCTTCAAATGATTTGTTGTTCTTATCTATTTTTTTCAATAATATCATCTCCATTTCATAATATTTTATTTTTATATCCTAGTTATTATTATAAAACAATTGTTTGCAAAAGTCAATTATATTTTTCTTTTTTTTAAATTTTTATATACAAAGAAAAAATCAACCAGATTTATTCTCTGATTGATGATTTGTATCTACTGTTCTAAAAAGTTCGAACAGAAACGTCGTTGGAGCTTTCAACGGGAATTGAACCCGTGACCTCTACCTTACCAAGGTAGCACTCTACCTACTGAGCTATGAAAGCATTTATAGATGGGGAATTTTAGTCTTCCCCTATTTTTTTAATTGCTTTTTTTCTAATACGTTGAATTGCATTATCAATAGATTTTACAGGAGTATCTAGCTTTTCTGCAATTTGTATATAGCTTTCTCCTTGCATATATCGGTTTAATACTTGTTTTTCAAAATCACTTAAACTTTCATTGATAGCTTCTTCCACATCTCTATAATACTCTTTTTTAGTAATTGTCTCTAACGGATCCTCTGTTTGATGTGCATTAAATGTATCAAATAAAGTAGTATCCTCATCTTCTTCATAAGCTGCTGTATTTAGCGATAAATAAGAATTGAGAGGTATATGTTTTTGCCTATTGGACGATTTAATAGCTGTAATTAATTGTCTTTCAATACACATATTAGCAAAGGTTTTAAAAGAGTTTTGTTTTTCAGGATTATAACTTTGCACTGCTTTGAATAAACCAATTAATCCTTCTTGTATAATATCTTCTTTTTCAGCACCTATTAAAAAATATTTGCTTACTTTCATATTCACAATTTCTTTATATTTCGTCATTAAAAAGTCAAGAGCCTCTTTATCTCCTGCTTTAATGATTTTAATTAGCTCTTCATCACTTTTATTTTGATAGTCCTTCTCATTTAAAGAAAAATAGGCATTCGTCTCTTTCATATAAGTCTCCTAGTTACCTCCTGCTGAATACTATGTTTGTATTATAAGGCAGAAATCCCAGATATGTCAATACTATTTTTAGTTTTTTTCTTAACAAATCTGCAAAACTATGATATACTTCTATCTGCAAAATAAAAAAAGAAAGGAAGGCTATAAATTATGGCTTTTGATGGCATCGTTGCAAAACAAGTGGTAAAGGAACTCCAATCCTGTTTAGTAGAAGGAAAAGTAAATAGAGTAATGGAGCCAAATAGAAATGAAATTTATTTGGATATTTACTCTCATGGAAAAAATTATACTTTAGATTGTTCTATTGCTTCTGGCAATTATCGTGTTCATTTAACCAATTCTCCTAAAAGTAATCCAATGACTCCTCCTCATTTTTGTATGGTTCTTAGAAAACACTTAAGCCGGTTTTAAAATAGATTCTATTACCATGAAAGGGTTAGAACGTATTATTTATATCTCTTTTGTTGGCTATAATGAATTAAATGACTTAATTTATAAAACTTTAGTAATTGAACTAATGGGAAAACATAGTAATATTATTTTATTAAATGAATCTGGTTCTGTAATAGACAGCATGCGTCACCTAGAAGTAGCGTCTGGTGCTACTAGGGATATTATGCCGGCTAGGAAATACATCCTTCCTCCTTCTCATGGTAAGGATTTTTTAAGTACTTCTTTGGAAGATTTTGAAAAAGTACTACAGGAAGAAGAAATTATTTCAGACAGTATTTCTCATCATTACACTGGCATTAGCAAATGCTTTATGGATTCTTTTTTGTCTTCTAAGCATTTGCCAAAAAACTACAAAGATTTTTCTTACGACCAGATAAAACACTTATATACTTCTTTGCAAGAGTTCTTCGCTCAATTAGATACCACTTCTTTTTCTTGTCAAAAACTAGAAAAAGACTATTGCTTATCTCTTACACCTGTTTCTGATGATTTAGCAATGAATCATTTTTTAGATACTTATTACACACAAAAAGAAGCGCAGGAAGCTTATACCAATTATCGTAACCAACTTTTAAAATCTGTATTGCAGGTTCTTAAAAAGACACAAAAAAAGTTATCTGGTATTACAGAAAAAATACAAGAATGCAAAGATATGGACACTTATCGCATTTATGGTGAGTTAATCACAGCTAATCTTTATCGTATTGATGATAGTAAAAATAGAAAAGAAATTTCTCTTGAAAACTATTATGATAATAACCAAATGATTTCTATCCCCTTGGATGAAAGTATTTCTCCTTCTTACAATGCAAAAAAATATTTTAAAAAATATCATAAATTAAAAAACACGCTTATCTTTGTAGATAGACAGAAAAAAGAAGTAGAAATGGAATTAGATTATTTAGAAAGTGTAACTTATGAGATTGAAAATGCAGAAGATTTAGAAACATTAGAAGATATTGAAACAGAAATACAAGAAAATGTACTTTTTCAAAATACTTCTAAGGCACAAGCTACTATTACCAAAAAGAAACCTAACAAAAAGAAAGTACATGAAACTTATGAACCACTTCTTTACCATATTGATGGCTTTTCCTTCTATATTGGTAAAAACAATAAACAAAATGATTATATCAGCACAAAATTAGGTAAAAATGAAGATTTATGGTTTCATACCAAAGATATTCGTAGTAGTCATGGTATTTTGAAATGCAACGGAAGTAAAGTAGAAGAAAAAACAATTTTAGCTTGTGCTCAGTTAATTGCTCTACATAGCAGGGCAAAATTATCTTCCAACGTACCTGTAGATTATTGTTTTGCTAAATTTGTAAAAAAGCCTTCTGGTAGTAAACCTGGTATGGTAATTTATACAAACTACAAAACTGTTTATGTGAATCCTAAAGATATTTAAAAAGAGGAAAATTCCCTCTTTTTTTGCTATTACATGACTATATTAGAACTAATGCTTTCTTAGGGCAAAAATTAGAACATTTTCCACATCGAATACATTTAGTTTCATCAATAGTAGGTGCTTCAAATTCTTTTTGACTTAGTGCTCCTACAGGGCAGACCGATACTGCTGGGCATTTATGATTTTGAGGGCAATTCTCTACTATCACTTTTAAATTCTTTTCCATTTTTCTCATCCTTTCTAATTTTATATTAAAAGGAAACAGGATACCTTAATTTATGTTACTCTGTTTCCCTTTAAATATTATTTAAAAATGTTTTCCTTTTTTACGTTTAGGCTTTTCCTCTAGCTCTTCTTCGTCCTCTACTACATCTGTATAGCCTTGTTGAATAGTATTCTGATATACTGTATCCTCCTGCTCGTCTTGTCCTTCTATTGTATTTTCAAAATTATCATTATAGAACTGATTATCTTCTTCACCATTTCCAAAATCATACTCTTCTTCTATTTTCTTTTTATGTCTTTTATATAAAAGAATACTAACAACAATAATAATTACTACAACAATTCCTACAAACAAGCAAATAAATATTAAATTTTGTGTTTGATTACTATTTTCTGCTACAGCTGCTGTGTTTTTATTAATTGTTAATTGATAAGTTACTGTTTCTTCTCCATTTGCTGATTTTACAATGATACTAACAATATTCTCTCCTTCTTGAAAATCTTGATTTCCTACTATTTCTACAGTTGCTCCTTCTTCATTCGCTTCTGCTGTGATATCTAACTGTGTTACATCCTCATTTATTTCTATTGTATATTCATAGGTAGTAGGTGAAAATACTTCTTCCATATCGATTCCAGCAATTGTCAATGTATTAAGTCCTAAAGATGCTACTTGTTCTACATTTCCCTTATTTACTGTAATTGTATATACTTTTGTAGTTCCATCTTCTGCTGTAACAGTTATTGTGACTGTATTTTCTCCCTCTTGTAAGTTCTCATTTCCTTGTACTTGTACTGTTGCATTTTCATCCTCTGGCGTTGCAGTTATTTGTATTGCTTCTACACCACTTCCTACTTGCAGCGTATAGTTGTCAGTATCTTTATTAAACTCTGGTGATAAACCTTCTACATCTACTGTTAATCCACTTAGCATTGCATTAGAAGATTTAGCCTCTTCTTCTGGTTTTGTGGTTGTTAGATAAGATGATGATATGTAGGCTGTTTGCCCATTATAGCTTACTCTACTCCATCCATTGCTTCCCACACCTGTTCTTGTTACAGCAGTATTTTTAGCTAATCTTCCTAAACTGGAATAACTTGTTCCTGGTCCAGACCTTACATTTACAGACTCTGTATTATGTACATATACTGTCTGATTAGTTTCGGTAAAAGTTGGCTCATTTGAAGTATTAGTATTACTACTTGCATTTGTATTGCCCGTATTCGTTGTATTACTTGGTGTTTGTGTTTGTGTATCATTATTTCCTGTAGTAGAACCTCCACCCGTTGAAGTTGAAGTTTGCTTTGCTTTTACTGTTACTGTTGCAGTTGCTGATGAAGATGTTTTTTCGTCTACTTCTGGGTTTAATATAATGCCATCTCCTAAAAATGTAACCGTATAAGTAGTATCTTGCGTTACTTCTGGTGCTTTAAAAGTGTATGTTGCTAAACTTTGTGTTCCGGAAAGACTAACATTAGAAACCGTACTGCCGTTTGATTCTCCCCCACTCACACTATTAAAAGTTAAACCAGAATTGGAGCTAATAGAAATTTTATAACCATATACCACTTCTTGTGATGTAACATTAATGGTAACTGTTCCCCCCGATTCGACTGTAGGGTCATTTGTAACAATTCTAGCTTGAGATGAAATAGTTCCTAGCAACAATAATAAAACAATTATCCCTAATCCTGTTAATATTTTCTTTTTCATATTTTCTCGTTCCTTTCTCAAAATATCCTTATATAAAGGTTATATTAAAAACTATTTTTTATTACTTCTAGTCCGATATTTCTATGTCCTCGGAACCTACATATTGTCTTAATATTTTTAAAGAATCTAATGTATCTACTGCTCCATCATTGTTTGTGTCTGCTGATTTCAAATATTCATTTTCTAAGCTTTCGGAACCTACATAATTTCTTAAAACTTTTAAGGAATCTAATGTATCTATCGAAGCATCTCCATTTATATCTCCCATCTTCACAACCGTATAACTCTTATCTCCTACTGTAATGGAATAACCTGTTCCTAAATTTCCACTTTCTACTACTGTGCCATCTGCCTTTTTCACTACCACTGTTGTATCTGTATACTTATCCTGAATAGTTTCTACCGTTGTTGCTGGCTCACAAACTAGATTTCCCTCTTCTATTTTACAATTATCATTAGTTCCACTAGGTGTTGTAGGATCCGTATCTGGTGTTTCACCACTAGACACTACTTCTATATAAGTTTCTGAAGCATTTCCACTTGCTATATATCCTTCTACACCTTCTGCTGTTACAATTTTATCCCAGTTATATCCATTATTCGTAGATACATTTTTCTCTACCCTAGTTAGTGTATCTCCATTATCCAAATAAGTAAGTACTCTCTTATCGGTTCCTGGTTCTTCTCTTACTTTTAGTCCAGATGGGCAAATTACTTTAATAATTTCTCCTGTAGTTGCTCCTCCTGAATTTCCATTATCCACTATATCGATATAATTTTGTGCAATATATCCTTTTCTTCCATCTGCAAGTACTACTCTATCCCATTTATATCCATCTAATTCATATTTGCCTGTCTCTATTCTCGTTACCATTTGACCTTTCATTAATGTGGTAATTACTGTTGTTCCTGTTGTTCCTGGTCCGTTTCTTAAATTAACCGATGTATTTGTCATTGCTGTATCATTGCAATTTGTAATATCTGCTGTTTCCACAATATAGTTACGTGCCAAATATCCTTTTCTTCCATCTGGCAATACTACTTTATCCCAATAATATCCATTCTCCATTTGAGAAGCTATCTCTATACGAAGAAGTACGTCTCCTGTATTTACTGTTGCAAGTACATTAGAACTTGTACTTTTCCCTTCTCTTACATTTACCTTGGTTCCTTTGATTTTAATATCCTGTGTTACAATGTTCTCTGTTCCAGGTTCTTTGCATGTTTCTGTTGGCATATTTTCATATACTGGAATAATGAAATTAATATTACTATTTAATAATCCCATATTGCTGTAAGATTGTTTTACACTATATCCTTCTGATTTAGCTGCTGCAATATTTTGCATATATTGATAAGAATATAAGGAGCCGTCGGAGTCATCTACATCGTATTTTTGCAAGTATAGTGTATCTTGTCCATTAGAAATATAATCTTTTGCTAGGAAATTTGCTCCACCTTTAATCGCTTTTTCTGGATCTGTCCATCCTTGTGATTTTGCATAATTTAGTCCATTTTGAATAATTTGTGTACTTCCGGAACCACTTGCTCTAATATTAAAGAAATTATAATAACCTGTATAGCCACTATAAGTTCCCGATGCTAAAGCACTAGGTGATGAACCTGTTCCTTGTTCTTGTCTAATTCTGGAAGCTAAATGATAAGGACTTACGTTTGCTTCTTTTGCTGCCTCCATAATTACTTGTGCATACGATTTATTAATAGTACCCTGCGTTCCATCTGTTTTGGTATAAGTAATGGTACTTCCCTGCATATATCCTACATCTTTAATAATCTGGTTGACACCATCTATTGTTTGAATGGCTTCATTATAAGATAATGCTTCAAATTGGAAAATATAATCCTCATTTAAAGAATTACGTGGATCCATATAATAAGAAACCGCAGCTTCAGACGCACATCTCCATGAACCATTATCATATGCTTTATTTCCACAAACAGAACAAAACCAAGAACTTGGCTTGCTAGCAGTTACTAAACTTCTTCCATGTCTTGCAACCGTTTCATTTTTGATGACATTATTCCAATCTAATCCTGTATATAATAATGTAAAGTTCCAGCTAGGATGTGCTGCTTTTAAATTGTCTAATAATTCCTTATATCCTGGATATTTACTACTATCGAATGTACTACTATTATAGGTTTGTCTTGACTGCGCTGCATATACTGTATGAGGAATCATTCCATATAATACAACATACAAAATAAGACAAATCATAAACCAAATGCTTACTTTTTTTATTAAAATGCTATTTTTCTTTGGTGCTTTTTTCGTCTTTTTCAACATTTTTTCCTCCTTATTTTTCTCTATCCTTCTTCTGTAATTTTCCGACATTTTTATTCAAAAAAATTATATCATTCGATAAAAAACTCGTCAACCAATTTCAAAAATATTTCATAAATGTAATATTTAGTGAATTGTAAAAGTAAAATCAAGTTTAAATATTAAATAATATATTTAAGTTA
>CAMMAC010000022.1 GCA_946493085.1 uncultured Clostridiaceae bacterium | reverse complement strand
AAAATCAATATGAGTGATGAACTCAAAGCCAAAATTAATTGGTCTTGCAAATTTAGTAATCGACCCTATCAAATAATAGAGGGTTGCTTACGAATTGTGGAACACACGAATATCGCATATGTGGAACCACATAAAGTGATTATTGATAATAAGTTATACTTATTCTTCAATGAACAGAAACATTTTTATATAGGGAATTTAAAGAAGAAAACCCCCTTGTCTGAATTATCAGAGTACATAGCAAGGCATTAATTGGTGAGTTTATATACTCCCACTATATTGGTTTATTTTGGCGTGACTAAAATCAATATATTCTAGGTGTCCTTGTTATGTGACACCTTTTTTGGTGCCTTTCACTATTCCAAAAAATGAAAGGAGAATGATAATTATGGATAATGAAAGGAGTATCGCAGCAGTTTATATTCGTGTTAGCACAGAGGATCAGGCACGAGAAGGATTTTCTTTAGGAGAACAAAAAGAAAAATTATTACAACTCTGTGCATTTAAGGGGTATGAGGTTTTTAAAATCTATGAGGATGCAGGAATAAGCGCAAAAGATATGGAACATAGACCTGCATTTCAAGAAATGCTATCTGATATGAAGAAAGGTAAAATCAACTATATTGTGGCTTACAAGTTAGATAGAGTTACTCGTTCAGTTCGTGATTTAGAAGAACTTATATCTGTACTTGAACAATATAATTGTTTCTTAGTATGTGATAGAGATGATGTCAATACCTCTACTGCAAATGGAAGATTCTTTGTAAGAATGCTTACAGTGTTATCACAACTAGAAATTGAAATCGTATCAGAAAGAACCAAATTTGGCTTAAATGGTGCTATTAAGTCAGGACATTTACCAGGAGTTTTACCACTTGGCTATAAAAAAGATGGTAATAAAAAGACAATTATTGATGAGACGACTAAATCAGTAATTGAAAGAATTTTTAGGATGTATTTAGAGGGTAAAAGTTATCAACAAATATCTAATATCTTTAACGAGGAAGAATTACTACACCCTAAACGTTGGAAAGATACCACTATTCAAAAGATTATTGATAACAAAATCTATATGGGCGATTATGAACAATATAAAAGGATTGCTAAAAATAAACAAATTGAACCAATAACCTATATGAATGTTGTAGAACCTATTATATCTCGTGCTATATGGGAAGAATGCCAACATCAAAAAGAAAAGAATCAAAGAACTTATACTAGAGATAGAGTTTATCTATTCTTTCAAAAACTAGAGTGTCCTAGTTGTCATAGAATTATGAAGTGCAAGGGTTCTGGTGGTAAAAAAAGAAAGTATATGTACTATACTTGTGAGAAGTGCCACATTAATTATCGTGAAGATAAAATTGAAGAATTATTAACAAACTTTATTTATGATATGGTTGAGTACGATATGGCAGTTAAAAAGTATTTCTTACCCATTCTAGCCGACCATAAACCAACAAAAACAGATGATATAGATAAAGAGATTAAACAATTAGAAAAACAAAAAGAACGTATTAAAAAGGCATATATGAGCGGCATTGTGGAAATGGAAGATTTTTCAGAAGATTATAAACTCATTGAAGATAAACTAGAAATACTAGAGCAAAAGAAAAATGAAAATCTTGATTTAGATAATATGACTTTTAGTCCTCAGCAACTGATGGCAGATAGAGATATCGAAAGAGAAACTATGATAAGACTTGATACTTTAAATAGAGTTGTAAAAACTACTTGGGAAAATAAATCTAAAGAGGAAAAACAAGAGTTTATTTCTAAATTAGTGGAATCAGTCATTATAACTAAAGATAGTAATAATGAACTCCATTTAGAGAAAATTAACTTTAGAAGAAGTTTTGTAGATATGTTAGCCAAATTACTTGGTAATGGTATTTTAGATGTACTTGTTCCAGTAGAAATTAATGGTAAAGAGGAATTTATTTTAGGTACAGGTAATATAACTGATAATCAAGTACAAGAATATTTAGATAGATTAAGTGAATATTATGAAACTAAATTTTATCAAATTTATGAGAAAGTAGATGAAGAAACCGGCAATATTATTGGTGAATTTATACCTAATACAGATGAAAAAATTATAAAAATTTTACCAATTTCACCTACTGAAAGTACAACTAAATCACCTATTACTAAAGATAATGTTGATACTAAATATGGCATTGTTACCTATAATCCTACTAAACCAAAAGCAAAAGCTTTGGAAGAAGCCTGTAATTAAGCGACTTCTTAACAAAGAAAACATTATTAAAAATCAAGTTGATATCATAGAACAATTTAAAGTTCTTACTTATCTAAAAGAGCACTTTAATACAGATGAAGTTAATCTATATTTACTTGATAGATTTACTATAAAACTTGTTGATAAAAATAGTGATATAGACTATTTCAAATACAATTCTAAAACGAAATCAATAGATTTTTAAGAAAAAAATATTAAAAATAAAGAAAGAGAGAGATAAAAAAATGAAATTAAATTATACAAAAGTTGGTGATTATTTATTACCAAATCTAACTATTAAAAATCAAAATTATGAAGAAATTAATAAGTATGGATACTTGCGATTAAATTATCTTAAAGAGCATAAGAAAGATCTTTATACTACTCTTCTTATGCAAGATAAATTAACAAGCCATCTTGTTTCAGTTAGTAATGAATGTGAAGATAGATTTAAAACCTTAATGGATAATTATATTAAAAATGATGAAAAACTATCTGAAAAAAGTAAAGAAAATAATCAAATTGAATGGGCAAAATTGATGAATAATTATAGAAATTGTGCTGAAGAAATCATATTAAAGGAATTAATCTATGTTTGATGTTATCTATAAGCAAGCAACGGATTTATACTCCCGCCATATAAATCCACTATCTAGAAAGGTTAAACCTTAATTATGGCGACAACATCAATTTGGAGTATTAAAAATAATTTAAAGCAGTCTATAAATTATATCATTAATCCTGAAAAAACAATTAACGAAGATTATGGTAAAAACACTTATAACTATTTAGAATTATCTTCTAATAAAGATTATAATTTTAAGAACGAGAAAACTCATTATGTAAGTTGTCTTAATTGTTCAGAAACTGATCCACACAAAGATATGAAATTTACCAAAGAAAGATATTTTAAAACAGATGGTATTCTTGCATTTCATGCTTATCAATCATTTAAGGAAGGAGAAATCTCTGCTGATATTGCACACGAAATTGGAGTTGAGTTTGCAGAAGAAATGTTTAGAGACTATGAAGTGGTCGTTGCTACTCACCAAAATACAAATCACATTCACAATCACTTCATAATAAATTCTGTTTCGTTTAAAACAGGAAAGAAATATAATAACAATCGTACTAACCTAGCCAAGTTAAGACAAATATCTGATTCTCTATGTGAAGAATATGGATTAAGCGTTTTAAAAGAAGATATTGGTTATAAAAGCACCTATAATCATAAAGTTATAAATAATGTTTATTACAAAACTTTAAAAGAAGATTTAGATAATATAATTAGTTACTCGGTTACACTAAAACAAGTTATGGATAGAATGAAACAATTAGGATATAAAGCCTATTCTCGTAATGGCATAATAACTATTTATAGAGATGGCTATGACAAAGTTAGAATTGAAAAAGCATTTGGTAATGAATATTCAAAAGATAGTATTAGCAAGCAATTATATTCATCAAGACAAATAGTTTTTAAACAAATTCCTCAAAAATCTATTTTTCAAGAATATCTATCAAAAACTAATAATCATCATAAAGGTATCTATGGTTTATTTCTATATTATTGCTATTTATTAAAAGTATTTCCTCAAAATCATCCAAAACAGTATTTACCTTATTCTATAAGGCAAGAAATCAAGAAGTTAGATTCATTTTCAGAGCAAACAAGATTTATGGTCTCTAATAAAATCGAAACCAAAGAAGATTTAGAAGCCTTTGCTAAAAATAACTATGAAGAACTTGGTATTCTTAAAAGCAAAAGAGAAAATCTTTGGAAACGATATAACAGAGCAAAAACTGAAGAAGATAAATCTAAAATACTTACTGAAATAAATGATATTCAACCAAAAATCAAAGAATTTCGTAAACTAGATAATTATTGCAAAGAAATTAGAAAACGATCTAAATCTATACAAGATAATCTTAATAATTTTGGTAAGGATTTAAACAAAGAAAAAGACAATTCTAGGAATTTATAGCCTAGGATTGTCTTTTTAATATTAAAATATTAATTGTTCAAAATCATTATTATCCTTATGGAATTTATGTAAATTTATAAATTCATCTGTTTTTTCTAATTCACTTACGGACATAGCGATATTATCATAATAAATATCTTTATGGTCATGAATAAACAATTTTTCGTTTAACCTTTGCTTTTCTAAAATTGATTTTAATTTAGGATGATTATCCAAAACAAAATACATTTGTGGAGGCATAAAGTCAGGGATTTCTTCTCTTATTTCATCTAAACTAATTGGATTATCAAATAAAGATAAAGATTTGATAGGAACTGCATTTATATCCTTACTTAAAATATATTCATCGACTCTCTTTAAAGTTTCTGGATATTTTAAATAATTTTCTCTAGTAAGATCTAAACGAATAGGGCTACCTAATTCCATTACTCCTACAACTTGTCTTGATTTACCACTTAAATATAAATATGCTCTTGTTTCCTCGTCACAAAATCTTTTTCTGTATTCATATTTTTTAATCCCATATAATAATGGTTTAAAATATTCTGGTCTAAAGCTTAAAAATATTTCTTTCATATTTAACCTCTATATTTTTCTTATTTTGTGTTCTAATACTTTACATTTGCTATCTAATAAAAATTTGCCTTCAAATAGTTCATTTTTAAATAAATATGGTGTAAATTTTTGATTTTGGTCAAATTGAGGAATACTTTCTAAATCTTCTAATTTTATCCACTCTAAAGTACCTTCTTCAGAAACTGTAGTCAAATCACCTTCAAAATCTTCAGCGGTATATACAAATATAATACCCTCAGCCTCATCTTTCCAATAAGACATACCTTGCAGTCTAGGATTAATTAATGTTAATCCAGTTTCCTCATAAAATTCTCTAATTATACAATCTAATGGGGTTTCTCCTTCTTCAAATTTACCACCCGGAGGAGCATAAACGTGTCCCCATTTTTTGGTAAATTTTATCATTAAAACTTTGTTATCTTTTTTCAAGTAGCAAGCAGTTGAATTAAGATGAGCGACCCTATGCTTTTTTATTGAAAATATAACACAACCTTTTTCTTCTGATTCTTCTTTTGTATAATAACCTCCATCATAAGTATCTTGCACAACAGCATCAACACTATCATACCTACTTTTAAAATCTTCATCATAATACTTTGAATAGCAATCATACCAATTATTAAAAGTTTCTATATTCTTAACATCTACCACAAATTCTTCATCTAAATTTGGCAATTTTAAAAATCTAATAGTATCTCCAATTCTTACTAATTTTCTTTTATCATCATTGAGACGGTATTCTCTTTTTTTCTTTCCTGATTTTAAATTATCAAAGTCTGATTCATATAGCTTCATTATATGTTCCATTTTGATTGTCTCCTTACTCCTGGCTAAGTGTATAGCCACCATCAACAACAATTTCTTGCCCTGTTATAAATTCAGATTCATTACTATCTAAAAATAATGCCACTTTTGCTATATCATTAGGAGTCCCTAATCTTTTTAATGGTGTTTTATTTTCTATATCCTCAATATAATCATCAAAATTTGGTGTTTCAATATATGACATAGGAGTTTTTATAACTCCTGGAGAAATAACATTACATCTAATTCCAAATTCACCATATCTAGAAGCTATGGATTTTGAGAAAGCAATTATTCCTGCCTTTGATGATGAATATATAGGGAAATATTTTGAACCATTTTTAGCAGCTATTGACCCAACATTAATTATGTTTCCCTTTATCTTATTTTTCTTCCAATTATCAATCATTTGCAAGCATATGCTTAAAGTTCCTTTTAAATTAATGTTAATAATATCACTTAATTCTAAATAATCATATTTTTCTGATTCCTCGCCACTGCTAATAATACCAGCACAATTTATTAAGGTATCAACTTTATCTAACTTACTTAAAATTTGTTTTATATCATCATCTTTGTTAATATCACACACGAAATAATTTATAGAGTTGCCAGAACTTTCACAAACTTTTTCTAATTTTTCTTTTCTTCTACCTAATATATATACTTTATAACCATTTTTGCAAAATGTTTTGGCAATTGCTTCGCCAATACCAGTACCTCCACCTGTAATAATTACATTTTTCATTTATCTTCACCAACTTTATAAGTAATGTTGATTTTGCTATCTTTTACACTAACATTTTCAACATAATTTTTATTTAATACTTGTTCCAATTTCATATTTTTTACAGACATTCCTAAAGATTCATAAAATTTTATTGCTGATTCATTAAATGCCCATACATTAAGTTCAATAGCATCTATATTTTCTTTGCTTGCTTGGTCTTTTAAGAAGTAATATAACTTTTTACCAATACCTTTTCTTCTAGAATTTTTATCAACAACAATATCTTCTATAAAATAAGTAGTTCTTTGTTTTGAAATAGGAATGGCACGATTACTTTTCTTTGTTGCCATTAATAAACCACAGATTTTATTATCTTCTACATAAACATAATTAAAAGCAGTAGCATCGTTTAATATCACATTAAAATACTCTAATGGTAATGGATTTCCATTAATATAAATATCAGGTCTATTTGAATAATGTAATTCATGAACTTGATAAACAAGTTTCTTTAATTCTTCATAATCTTTTTCTACTATTTTTCTAATCATAAATTTACCTCTTCTAATTTCATTTTATATTTTTATTATGGAAGACAGAAGAAATTGGATGATGACTTATTTTTTCTTCATCACAATGATAAATAGTTTTTGCTCTAAATTCTTCTATTTTATCATCCATATCATTGCAAAAGTTTGCATAAATAATATCCCATTCGCAATCTTCTTCATTTTTCTTTTCTATTCTAAATAGTTTTTTCTGATGTTCTAATAATATGCTTAATAAAACATCAGGCCTATTTGCTTCACCATTTCTATAAAGCCCAAAATGATAACATACATTTTCTTTTAATTCATTATACATATTACGTAATGGCTCATAAATGTCTTGGTGTAGTTTCAAATATTGTTTTTTACCTGTGAAAAATTGTACATCGCCTAATAAGTTATTGATTTCTAAAAAAGAATAGTTATTAAGGTTTAAATATTGATCTATTATTTTTTCTAAATCTTCTAATACTTTTTTTCTTTCACTTTCCATTAAGGAATTAATATAACTCTTTGTTTCTTTTTCAGACACTTCTTTTGTTTCTTTTTTATAAATTTTAAGGAAATATTTATATAATTTATCATATGCCTCATGTTTATCTCCAAATAGAATTTTATCTTCTTCATTTTGACGAAATAACCATTCATTTATGTAATCAACAAGTAATTTATCATCAACTTTTGAATAAATAGGTCTTATTTTATGCAGTTGATTATTTAAATTTCTACTTTCATTCCATATTTTTTCTAAAAGTTGAGTTTTAGCAACTCTATATTCTGTTATTGATATTAAAAATACTACAAAAGAACTTCCAAACAATCCTAAAGATATATTATAAATGTATTCATACCATATATTCTCATAATAATTATTTAAAAAGAAAAATATAGAGAAGATTATAAGTGATATAGCAGAAATACTTATAGATAATTTTAAAGTTTTACATTTTGTCTTCATTATTCATCTCCTAACTTTTTAACACATAAGGTTTGTTAAAATCTAATAAAATTATACTATAAACGGCAAATTTTTTCCATACTCCCACTTGAAATAATCCTAATATCTGCTATAATTTATTTATCAGTTGATTTAATCAATCTTGGGAGTATAATTTTTCGCATACGTGTATAGTTAAGGCTCCAAATCTGTACACTACATTGAGATTTAAAAGAAATTTCAATGTGGTGTTCTCTTTTTCCAATTTTTCTGTCAATAGGAACAAAGATTTTTGATACTATTTGATTATTCTCTTTGCATAAGAACATTCTGCGATTAGTTTTTTATGTCTTTTCTTAGCATTCTCTATAATGCTCTCTACCAATTTTCTTGCAATTCCTTGTCCTTGATAAGAATGTTCTACTTCTGTATGTACGATATTCCAGTAATCCTCTGTTTCTATAAAATCACACTCTCCTATTTTATTATAATTATCATATGCTACAGATTTCTTTTCTTTTTTATCAAATATTATCTCTATCACCTTATTATCTTACCCTTTTCTTTTTTCTCAATAATATACTAGGTACTGTTCTTTGTCAAATTAATAATTTTTTGATACTCCTTGTTACAAATAATCTCCCCTTAAAAAAGTTCCTCTAACATTTTTTGTTAAAGAAACTTTTTTGTTTTAATCTAATGTAGTAGATGTTCTTCCCGATCCCAATACATTTTCTTGTAAAGAACGCCATGTATTGCAACCTATAATTCCATCTATTCCTAAATTTCTACTTGCTTGATAAGCTCTAACTGCATTATACGTTCTGGCTCCAAAAATCCCATCTAATCCTCCTGTTGCAAACCCTAATGTATTTAAATCATCTTGAGCAATGAGTACATATACACTTAAACTTCCTCTTCTTAGTGTTGGATAGCCTCCTGTTGTACATGCTGGTGGACTTTGCCTTCTATCAAAATGTACCCAAGTTGGTGATATACTAACAGGCTCTACATAACTCCAAAGACCAGAGCTTTCTGCACTAGCTCTTAGTGTTGCTCTTTGTGCATTTGTCCATAATTGCCCTACATCAAAAGCAGTTCCAGCATAGTGTTGGCTTTGCCCACTATGTCCTCCCTCCCATGGTCTTCTGAAGGCATATCCTACTGGTATGGGAGATCCATATAACTCTCTTTGCCTATTCCATGAAGTCATTGTTCTTTTCGTTGTCCATAGTGTATCGCTATTACTTGCTCCTCTAAATTCTCTTACTGTTAATGTTCTATTGGTATTATATGGCATACTCTCTGTTAGCCCTCTATAATAGGTTTCCATTCTATCTGTATCATTATTATATACAATAATTTTTGGCATTTTATTTACTCCCTTCTTTCAACTATTGTCCTATTATATTGTATGCATCTTAAGAAAGAATGTTAGTAAGGACGGAGAATTTTTGATAACATCTTTTTATCTAAAATCTCCGTCCTCTTTTCCAAAAGTGAGATATCCTTTACTGAAACTACTATTGAACTACCTCACTTATTACTTTTGCTAAATATTTCATACTAACCAGACATTGGTCCAATGTATTTCCTGTAGCTCCTACCTCTATAATGGTTGCTGCTTTTGCTAAATGCTGGTTATATCTACTATTACGTAATATAATTGGTTTAAATAAACCTGGATATAATTCATTTGCTTTTTCTTGTATTTTAATGGCAAATTTTAAGTTTTGTTGCCAATTAGGATGCTCTAATCCTCCTCCATCTGTTCCTATTACAAACATGAGTTGTGCCGCATATTCTTCTCCTATTTGCACAGTAGGTGCATAGGAATAATCTCCAATGGCATCTCTATGTAAATCAATTACAACATCTGTATTAGGATATAACTGTAATAAATTTTTAACTGTCGTCAAAGATCTTCCATAAGAACCATTATAAGCCGGATAATCATGATAAGTCATATCATGAATGACATTATACTGGTAACTCTTTAATTGCCTTTCTAATTCTGTTCCCACTCTTGCCACACTAAAGTTTAAATCTGTTGTTCGATAGGTACCAGTTTGTGTATAAGGATATGCTTCACTAGGGGTATAACTTTCACATGTATGGGTATGAAAAATCATAATATTTTCTCTGCTGACTGTAATATCTGGCGTTAATATTTCTTCTGTTAGTTGATAAGATGTTTCATTTCTTACCTCCACACCGTGATAACTATTCGTAAATCTTGTTGGCACATTATTCGGAAGAACCTGCGTACTCAAACCGGTTTGAGCCTGTTTTACTTCCTGACTTGTTCCTTGCTCGTCACTTTGCACCTGTGCTTGCACTATTTCTTCTGTTTGCTCTTCTTCGCTTTTTACTACTGCACTTGCCATTTTCAATTCCGAATCTAATACCATTTTTAATGGATCTAATGTTTCTATATCTTCCTCTACTTGTTCTAAAATATCTTCTGTTGTTTCCTGTTGCATTTGTTTGATTCCTGGTATGTTTTCTTCTAAAAGTCCTCTCATATCTATTTGTGCTATACTATAAAAAACAGCCTGTGTTGTTTCTTTATTTCCTAAAAAAATGTATAAAATCCATAAAATACCCGCTAGTAATAAAACTTTGCCTAACAATTTCAGCACATCTTTCAAACGAAAAACAGTCAAATTTATCATTTTTTACCATGTTGCAGTTAACTGCAACTCCTTTCGTACAAACCTATTATAATTATTATATGCTTGTACACTTCAGAATATGTCTGCTAGGCTAATACTTTTTTAATCCCTCAATCTACTAATTGCTTCCGTTAAATTGATGGTTTCTTGCTCACCTGTTACCATATTTTTTAGAGTAACTACATTATTGTTTATTTCATCTTCTCCCACTAAAATAACATATGGTATTTCTAGGTGATTAGCATATTTCATTTTTGCCTTTATTTTCTTTTCTTCTAAGTATATTTCTGTTGGAATATTTTCCTTCCTTAAACTAGCCCCTATTTCTAAAGCTTTTTCTATATTTTCTGTCATTGGAATGACTAATACTTTTGCAATAGATTTTTGCTCTTGTTTGATGGCTTGTAATTCATTTAGTTGATAAAATAATCTAGTTAGTCCTATAGAAACACCTACTCCTGGCATTTTTTTATCTGTATAATACTCTGCCAAATTATCGTATCTTCCACCTGAACATACACTTCCTAAACTTCTATACTCATTTAAAAAGGTTTCGTATACAGTGCCTGTATAATAATCTAATCCTCTCGCAATGGTTAGCTCTACTTTAAAGTGTGTATCTGGCACACCAAATTTTCTCACATAACCTACTACTGTTTTTAACTCTTCTACGCCCTTCTGGAACAACTCACTTTGTATGTCCATATTTTCTAATGCTTGTACTTTTTCGTCTGTTGTTCCTGCAATTTCTAAAAAGTCTACTATTTTTTCAATAGCTTCTTTTGCTATTTGCATTTCTTCTAGCATAGCCACTACATTATCTTTTCCAATTTTCTCTATTTTATCAATAATACGCATAATCTCTACAGATTGTTCTTTTAACCCTAATGCTTCAAATAATCCATTTAATATTTTTCGATTATTTATACAAATGGTAAAATTTTCAAACCCTAAAGATTGAATAGTTTGATAAATAACGGCTGGCATCTCTGCATCATAAATAATACTTAAATCTCCATCTCCAATAATATCAATATCACATTGATAAAATTCTCTAAATCTTCCTTTTTGTGGTCTTTCTCCTCTATACACTTTTCCAATTTGATATCTTCTAAATGGGAAACTCAAGTCATTATAATATTGGGTTACGTATTTTGCAAGAGGCACTGTAAGGTCAAATCTAAGTGCTAAATCATTATCCCCTTTCTCAAAGCGGTAAATTTGTTTTTCCGTTTCTCCTCCCGCTTTGGCAAGTAGCACCTCTGCTTTTTCTATAATGGGTGTATCTAATGGTAAAAAACCAAATTTCTCATAACTCTTTTGTATAGCCTGCCTCATTTGATTAAAAGCAATTTGCTCTTTTGGTAATAATTCCATAAATCCTGGCAAAGTTCTAGGTTCTATTTTCTTGTCCATCTTTCCGCTTCCTTTCTTTTTTATATTTCTTTCCTTGGTTGCAAACTTAAATAAATGGGTTCTTCTTCTCTAATCGTTGTCATTCTTCCATGTCCTGGATACACAATAGTATCATCCGGAAGTACCATTAATTTATTGGTAATGGAGTTGATAATTGCCTCAAAGCTACTTGTTGGCAAATCGGTTCTTCCCCATGTTCCTTTAAATAGAGTGTCTCCTGACAACAACAGTTTTTCCTCTTTTGCATATAAACAAGTACCACCTTTTGTATGCCCTGGTGTATGAATAACTTTGAATTCTAAATCTCCCAAATGTAGAATATCTCCATCATCTACTCTAGAATCCGCTTCTAGTTCTATATCTTGCATGCCAATATAATCGGTTAAACTAATGGCTGAATTATATAACCCTTCTGCATCTTCTCTATGAATAAGTACTTTTCCTTCTTTTTCTTTTCTTAGGGGCAAAATTCCTCCAAAATGGTCTCCATGGCAATGTGTTAAATAAATATATTTTAATTTTTCTATTCCTAATGCGTTTAGCATCTCTATAATTTTTTCTGGCTCTCCCCCTGGGTCTACTACCATGGTTTCTTTTGTTTTCTCATCTTCTATAATATAGCAATTGGTTGGGTCTCCCAACGCGGTTTGTACTTGTAATCTCTTTAATATCATTTTTTCTATTCCTTTCTCTTATTTCTTACGTTTTACTTCATAAACACTATCTATTTTTCTTAGTACTTTTAATACTTGATTTAGTTGTTCTAAGTTTTCTACTTCCAAAGTAACTTCTGTAATTGCAATTCTTTCCTTATTTGCTCTAGAATTTACAGCTATTAATTTTGTTTTTGTAGTAGCAATTTGTGCAATAATATCAGCAAGTAATCCACTTCTGTCATTCGCATAAATTTCAATATCTACTTGATAGCTAGAAGCATCTTCGCTCTGCCAATAAACATCTATCATTCGATTCTCATCATCACCAAATAAATCTTTTAAATTTTTGCAATCACTTCTATGAACAGACACACCTCTTCCTTTTGTAATATACCCTACAATGTTATCTCCTGGAACTGGATTACAACATTTCGATAACTTTACTAAACAATTGTCTATTCCTTTTACGATGATGCCTGATTGAGAAGTTCTTTTTACTGGCTCTTTCTTAGTTAATTCTTCTATCTTTTCTTCCACATTTTCTTCTTTATGTACTTTTCGATATTCTTCTAGCATTCTGGCAATTACTTTTCCACTAGAAATAGCTCCAAAACCTACACTAGCATACATATCCTCAAGTGTATTGAATTTATAACGATTTAAAGCTCCCTGAATAAATTCTGGCTTAAATAACTCGCTATGTTCCATTCCAATACGTTTAATTTCTCTTTCTATTAGTTCTTTTCCCTTTTCCATATTTTCTTCTCTTTGATTTTTCTTAAACCATGCTAGTATTTTGTTTTTGGCTGTAGAACTTTTGATAAATTTTAGCCAATCTCTACTTGGACCTTTGCTATTTTCAGAAGTAATAATTTCTACAATATCTCCGTTATGTAGTTTTGTAATAATTGGCATCATCTTACTATTAATTTTACAGCCTGTCATATGATGACCAATTTCTGCGTGAATGCTATAAGCATAATCAATTGGCGTACTTCCCCTTGGCAATACCTTAATATCTCCTCTAGGGGTAAATACATATACTTCATCTTCAAATAACTCTGTTTTTAAAGTATTTAAGAATTCTTGCGGATCTTGCATATCTTTTTGCCACTCTAATGTTTCTCGAAGCCATGCAAGTTTATCTTCTGTTACAGTTACATTTGCTTTCTTTCCTTTGGCAAAACTTGCTTCTTTATATGCCCAGTGAGCTGCAATTCCATATTCTGCAATACGGTGCATGTCCCATGTACGAATTTGTACTTCAAAAGGTGTTCCTTTTTCTCCAATTAAAGTAGTATGCAAAGATTGATACATATTTGGCTTTGGTACCGCTATGTAATCTTTAAATCTTCCTGGCATTGGATTATATAATTCATGCACTACACCTAATGCGGCATAGCAATCTTTTACAGAATTCACAATAATTCTAAGGGCAAATAAGTCATAAATCTGGTCTAGGGTACAATTATCTCTTTTCATTTTTCGATAAATACTATATAAATGCTTTGCTCTTCCTGTAATTTCTGCCTCTATTCTTTGTTTTTTTAATTCTTGTTTAATTTGCTCTTCTATCCTGTCAATAAACTGCAAACGTTCTTCTCTTTTTTTGGCAATTCCTTCTACAATTTCTCTATACTCTTCTGGATATAAATATTTAAAAGATAAATCTTCCAATTCCCATTTTAAAGAGTATATTCCCAAACGGTTAGCAAGTGGTGCATATAAATCCATGGTTTCTTTTGCATTGGCAATTTGTCTCTCTCTTGCTAAAAATTTTAATGTTCTCATGTTGTGCAATCTATCTGCTAATTTTATCATAATCACACGGATGTCTTTTCCCATAGCCAAAAACATTTTTCTATAATTTTCTACTTGTTCTTCTTCTACACTCTCATAATTTAATTTACTAAGTTTGGTAACTCCATCCACCATAGAGGCTATTTCTTGTCCAAACCCTGTTACTAAATCTTGATAAGTAGCACTGGTATCTTCTACCACATCATGAAGAAGTGCAGCACAAATGGTACTATCATCTAGTCCCAATTCTGCTAATGTATAAGCCACTTGCACTGGATGAATAATATAGGGTTCCCCTGATTTTCTTTTTTGGTCTCCATGCTTTTCCAGTGCAAATTGATACGCCTTCATGATTAATTTCGTATCTGTTTTTCTATTATTTTTTTTCATTTTTGTAATGATATCTTCTATTGTTTTCTTTTCTAATGCTTCTTGCATATTTCCATCATCCCTTTCGCTCTCTATAATGTGGATGCTACTGCTTTTCTTATATCTTTTATATTCATTTGTACATTCTCATTCCCATTAAATTGATTAATTTCTAATGTTCCTACTATATCTACTCTATCGCCTATTTGATATTCCCCGGACAACTCTCCTAATTGAAATCCTATCGCATCTATAAAGAAGTTATCATCCTTTAAGGTTAATTTTAGATGTTTTCCCTCTGATAAAGCTCGAATAGAGTGAATTTTTAAATTTCGATATAAAAATACGGGCATCTTGTTGGCTTCTCCAAACGGTTCTAATAAACTAAGTGATTTTACATCTTCTAATCGTATTTCTTTTAAGGTAATTTCTTCATCAATTTGTATAGTAGGTATTATATCACAAATTTCGCTCTTTTGGGCATATTCTTCAAATTCTTCCTTAAATTTTGTAAAATTTTCCTTTTTTACACTAACTCCTACTGCCATACTATGTCCACCAAACTTTTCTAAATAGGTAGAACAGTTTGTTAGTGCCTCATATAAATCAAATCCTGGTATACTTCTTCCAGAACCTTTTCCTTCTTCGCCTTCAAAACAAATTAAAATACTTGGTTTAAAATATTTTTCTGTAATTTTAGAAGATACAATTCCTATCACTCCATGATGCCAATTCTCTTTTCCTAAAACGATAGCTGGCTTGTCTGTTTCTTTTGCTTCTATAAGCTCTATTGCTTGTTCATAAATAGCTTTTTCGGTTTCTTGTCTTTCTTTATTATATTCATTTAATCGGTCTGCTATGTTTCTTACTACAATAGGATCCCTGCTTAAAAATAATTCTAATGCTTCTTCTGCTTTTCCTAATCTTCCACAAGCATTCAGACGTGGAGCTATTCCAAAAGAAATGGTAGTAGAGTCTATCTTTTTGTATCCTGTTACTTCCAAAAGCGTTTTTAATCCTAAATTTTTTGTTACCTCTACTAATTTTAAACCTAATTTCGCAATCACACGGTTTTCATCTATTAATGGCACAATATCGGATATAGTACCAATACATACAATGTCCAAATATTTTAGATATTCTGTTTCTGGTAATCCTAATTTTTGACTAATTGCTTGAATAAATTTAAAAACTACTCCCACTCCTGCTAGTTGTGTAAAAGGATACTGATTATCTTTTCTTTTTGCATCTACCACAGCTAAAGCATTAGGCAGTTTTTCTCCTGGTTCATGATGATCTGTTACAATAGTTTCTATTCCCAAGGAATTGCTATATTCTATTTCTTCTATTCCAGAAATTCCACAATCTACCGTAATCATAAGAGTAGTTCCCTGCTCTGCAATGTGCGAAATTGCCTCTTTATTTAGTCCATACCCTTCTTTTAAGCGGTTTGGTATATACCAGTTAGGTTTTAGTCCTCTTTCTTCCAAAAAACTTTTTAATACGGTAATACTAGTAATGCCATCTACATCATAATCCCCATAAATAGTTACATTTTCTTTTTCTTCTATTGCTTTTATGATTCTTTCTACTGCTATTTCCATATCTGGCATAGAAAATGGATTATAAAAGTCGTTTCTTGTTGGTGCTAAAAAAGTAGGAATTTGCGCTTCGGAAATCTCTCTTTTTACCAATATTTTAGCAAGTATTCTGCTGATTTCATATTTTTTCATCAATTTTTCTACTTTTTCTGTTTCTACCTTATTACATTCCCATTTTTTATTCATAAATTTCCTTTCCTTTTAATAAACGATTTGTTCTATTTTATCCTATTTTTGTTAAATTGGAAAGAGTTTGTAAGAAAAAAGTACAAATACCTTTTTTGTATTTGTACTTTTTTCCTTATATTTTTAAAATTCCTCCAATAGTTCTATTCATGGCACCTGAATGTGTAGATAAAATAGAAGCACCTCCTGCTAAAATAACTACATCTCCTTCTTGTACATAACCTAGTTTTTTCACTTCTTCAATTCCTTGTTCTATTATCTCATCTGGTGTCTCTTTTCCTTTTACTAAAATAGGTGTTGTATTCCAAGTTAAAGAAAGCTGACGATAAGTTTTTTCGTTAGAAGTTAATGCATATACTGGACATCCTGGTGAAAAACTTGCAATTGTTCTTGGTGTATCTCCTGTTTGTGTATAAGCAAAAATAGCCTTTGCTTTCATTTCCATAGCTGTAGCCACTACGCTATGATTTAACTTAAACTCATAATTTTGTTCTTCCAAAAGATTTTCTCTCTTGGTAAATCTTTTCCAATATTTTATATATCCTTCTACTGCTCCTGCAATTCTATTCATAACATTCACACATTGTACAGGATATTTTCCCATAGCACTTTCACCTGATAGCATAATTGCTCCAGTCATATCAAAAATAGCATTAGCTACGTCACTTACTTCTGCTCTTGTTGGTGCTGGATTTGTGGTCATAGAATCTAACATTTGTGTTGCTGTAATAACAATTTTTCCCGCTTTGTTACATTCTTGAATAAATTTCTTTTGCACAATTGGTACTTCTTCTAATGGTATTTCTACTCCCATATCTCCACGTGCTACCATAATGCCATCACTTACTTCTAAAATTTCTTTGAAGTTATCTATTCCTTCTTGATTTTCAATTTTAGAAATAATTTTGATATCTTTTCCACCATTATCATCTAATACTTTTCTAATGTTTTTTACATCGTCTGCACATCTTACAAAAGATGCTGCTATATAATCAAATCCTACACGACAACCGTCTTTCAAATCTTGTATATCCTTGTCTTTTAATGCTGGTAAGTTTACATGAGTACCTGGCAAATTAATACTTTTTCTATTGCCTAATTCTCCTCCATTGGTTACTTTGCAAACTACATCTTTACCATCTACTCTGATTACTTCTAATTCTATTTTTCCATCATCTATTAATATTTGTGCTCCTATATGGATATCTTTATATAATTCTTTATAGCTAACACTTACTCTTTCTTTATTCCCTACAATATCTTCGTTTACTAATGTAAAAACATCGTCTGCTTTTAACATAACAGGTGCATTTTCTAATTTTCCTGTTCTTATTTCAGGTCCTTGTGTATCTAAAAGAAGTGCTACTGGCTCTCCCATCTCTTCTCTTGCTTTTTTTACTGCCTCTACAAAAGGCTTTTGTTGGTCTTCATACCCTCCATGTGAAAAGTTAATTCTTGCTACATTCATTCCTGCTTTTATCATTTCTTTTAATGTTTCTACATCTGCTGTTGCTGGTCCTATCGTACATACTATTTTTGTTTTTCTCACCTTGTTTTCCTCCCTTTTTCTTCTTAAAACATGGTTTATTATATCACTTAAAAGCTTCGGTTTCAAGTAGTTTGATGGGATATCTTGCATTTTTGTGTTATTTGTGTTAATCTATATTATGTAACTGTTAATATACGTTTTTTTTGTAAAGGAGAAGGCTTATGGAAAAAAACCGTATCGTCCTTAATACTAAGGAACTTGGAGTCCATATTCATCTGCTTGAAGACGAATGTTCTCCCGTTGTAAAAGCTGCCTGCTATTTATTTAAGCATCGGCTAAGTAACTCTACAACAGTTACTTCTCACTTGCAGGAAGAAAATCAAAAGAGACCTCTTTTTGTACTTCTTTTTGATAAGGAAAACAACAAATTCTCTGGTGAGTTCTACGATTGTCTGGAATATTTAATGCCTTATTATAAGGACGTAAAGCTCACTATTCGTGAGTATTATGGATTAAGCACTATTTAAAAAAGCCTTTTAAAGAAACAAAAAAAGCTTAGGAGAATTTTAATTAAATCTCACTAAGCTTTTTGCTTATTATTTTGTAATCCATTTTACTAAATCTAAGTTTTCCGCATCTAATAACATTTCATGCTTTGGCATTACTCTAAATGTGTAGCCATAATCTCCTCCTGTTGTTAATTCTATTTTTGCTTCATAGCGATATTCTTTTTCTTCTGCATTTTCTTCTATTAGTTTCATTGGAATGACATCAATTTTTTCTACCATTCCATTTTCACGGATTTTTCCATAATATACTTGTGTTTCTATATGTTCTGGAGAAATATTTGGTAATTTTACTTTGCAAGTTACTGTAATTTTATTTCCCGCATCTATGGTAATATTGTCTACATTATTTTCTTCTGTAATCACAATATCATCCCAATTTTGGTACATTTCCTGTTTCCAACTCTCATAAGCAGTTACTTCATCTAAATTAGTATAATAATCATGATATAGATTAGCAAGTGGCATATATAGTTTGGTAATATAGTCCACTAACATTCTTGCGGTACTATATTTTCCTCCTGTAGATATAATAGAATTTTTCATTAATTTAATCCATTCGTGCGAAATACCATTTTGGTCTTTATCATAATAAGTAGGTATAATTTTATTTTCTAGTATTTGATAAATGCTTTGACTATCATCGTTATCTTGTATATCATAATTATCATAATCTTTATTCGTTCCAATAGCCCAACCATTTTCTTGGTTGTATCCTTCTGCCCACCATCCATCTAAAATACTAAAGTTTAATACACCGTTTACAGAAGCTTTTTGTCCACTCGTTCCAGATGCCTCCATTGGTCTTCTTGGAGTGTTTAGCCATACATCTACACCACTAATTAAATAACGAGACATGGCAATATTATAATTTTCTAGTAAAAATACTTTTCCTTTAAATTGTGGTTTCATGGATATTTCATGAATGTATCTAATTAAATCTTGTCCTTCTTTATCTGCTGGATGTGCTTTTCCTGCAATAACAATTTGTACTGGTCTTCCTTCTTGATTCACAATTTGTGTAATTCTTTCTAAATCCCTAAAAAGTAATGTTCCTCTTTTATAAGTAGCAAATCTTCTAGCAAATCCAATTGTTAAAGCATTTGGATCCAATTTAGAAAGGATATCATGAATATCGTGATAAGAATAGTTGCATCTTCTTAGTCGGTTCGTTACATTTTCTTTAATCACTTCTATTAATTTTTGTTTTCTAATAATATGATTTTGCCATAATTCTTCATCTGGAATATCTTGTATCTTATTCCATGTTTCATCTTTATAAATTCCGTCTTGCCAATATGGAGCTAAATATTCATTATATAGTTTTTTTAGGTCAGGTGCAAGCCATGAACAAGTATGAATTCCATTTGTTACATAAGTAATTGGAGATTCGTCTGCTGCAATATTAGGCCACACATCATCAAATAATTCTCTAGAAACTGCACCATGTAATTTACTAACACCATTCTTTTTACCAGCAATTTTTAGTGCCAAAATTCCCATATTAAAGCCTTGATTTGTCTTTCTCTCTGGTAGCATGCCTAAATGCATAAACTCTTCTTTAGTAATACCTAATCTATCCCAGTAATCTTTAAAATATTTTTCTACTAATTCTACTGGAAAAATATCATTTCCTGCAGGTACTGGTGTATGTGTTGTAAATACGGTTTTAGAAGATACAATATCTCTTGCTATATCAAAAGAAACTTTTTTCTCTTTGATGACATCTTTGATTAATTCTAAAAGTAGAAAAGAAGAATGTCCCTCGTTCATATGATATACGGTTGGTTTTAGTCCTAGTGCTTTTAGTAAATGTACTCCTGCCATGCCTAGTACAATTTCTTGGCTAATACGCATTTCTTGGTCTCCACCATATAACGTAGTAGTGATATTTCTATATTCTTCTGCATTTTCCTCAATATCAGAATCTAATAAGTATAGCTCCACTCTACCCACATTAATTTTCCATACTTTTAGATATAATCTTCTTTTTGGGAACTTTACAAATAGCATTAAATCCTGTCCTGCTGCATCTTTTACTTTTTGAATAGGAAGCATTCCCACATCAATGCTTCTATATTCTGTTTCTTGGTTACCATATCCATCTATTTTTTGGTGGAAATAACCATTTTTATATAATAATCCTACAGCCACTAAAGGAAGACCTAAATCACTTGCTGATTTTAGGTGATCTCCCGATAAAATACCTAATCCTCCTGAATAAATTGGTAAAATTTGATCTAATCCATATTCTGCTGAAAAATAGGCAATTAAATCTTCCCTATTATCTGGGTAATTTCTAGAAAACCATGTGTTTTTCGCATTACGATAACCATCAAAATTATCTACCATTTTATCATAATCACGTAAAAATTCATTATCTTTTGCTGCTTCTTCTAATCTTTCTTGTCCTACTAGCTTTAAAAATTTTACAGGATTTTTTTCTACCGTCTCCCATAAATCTCTATCTATTTTCTTAAATAGTCTTAAAAATTCTGTATTCCAAGACCACCATAAGTTATTTGCAATTTCACTTAATCTATCTATTCTCTTAGGCAATTGTGGATTTACCGTTATTTTATTAAATACATACATTTTTTCTTTTCCTCCTTTGTAATTTATACGATTTTTTCCCTTGTATTTTTTCACCTATTATTATGGAATAACTTTTGAATTTTGTCAAACAATTTCTTTGGATTTTTCTATTTATTTTCTTACGCTATTTCTTTCTTACTATACTCTTCCATTTTTAGGCCTACTCTACCTCTCATATGGTCTAACCATAATACTACACCTCCTACTGCTAAACACCCTATCATTACTACGGAATCGTAAATTGGTGCCACCTCTAATACATAAGATGCTACAAATACTAAAATAGCTGCAATCGCGTTTTCCATAATGTTATTTGCTGTTGCAATTTTTACTCTTTTTTGGCTTGTAGTAAAATTATTAAAATATCGTTTTATTAAAACATAGTAAGGCCCTTTGGCTATATATTGTATGATAAAACCTATTGTTACAATAACATACATAATTTGTATTGGTAAATGGAAGAATAAACCAAGTCCTATTACCAAGCAAGAACAAGCCGTTGGTATAGATAAAAAAGCAAGTGTTTTATTGCGAAATCTACTATGGATTCTGCCCTGGTTTCTAGTTGCAATACCGGAAATAATGCCTAAAATAGCAAAAATCACACCAAAATACTGCTCCTCTACTCCTATCTCCGTTAAAATTGTATTTCTCAAAGTTTGTAGAATTCTTAGTATTGCCACAAAAATTCCATTAAAAACTAGTAAACTTTTTAATCGCTTAGAACGAAATATTCCTCGAAAGGCATAACGGATACCCTTCATTTCTTCTTTTATTGTTACTTTCTTCCTTACTTCTATATCTTCAAATTTGGTAGACACTAAAAAAGAGATAAAAGCTATTGTAAAACAAATTACCATTGGGATATAGGCATTTACTACAAATAAGAAACCAGAAAGAACTGCTGAAATGGCATCCAAATAATAATAGATAGACATAGCCTTTCCATCTAACTTACTAAAAATACCTCCTCTTTTTTCATTATGTTCCAAGGCATCATAGAGCATATCACTTTCACATGTTGCTTTCGTAACAAATGCAAATGCACAAAAAACTTGTGAAAGTAACAAGTCTATAAAGCTTTGTGAAAATATAATGACTAGCAGATGCATTGCTAGCACAAAATTAGCAATCACCAAACTATTTCTCTTCCCTATCTTTCCAATTAGCATAGTACAAGGAATTTGCATACCACACTTAAACAACACGTAAAACGCATCAAATTGCATATATTGTGCTGGTGAAAGCCCTTTTTCTATCGTTAAAAACAAATAGATAATTGCATAATAAAATAGCAAATCCCATGAAAAGCATCGATACATGGTATATAAAGCTATATTCTTTTTTTTCTTTTTTCTTATAATTTCTTCTTGTTTTAGTATTTCTTTTGCTTTTTCTTCTACCATCTCTTCTCCTATGTTTTTTTCTCCTTTTTGCTCATTATATCAAAAGGATTTTTCTCATGCAAGAATTTTAATGAATATTCCTCTACAATATCTTCCCAATTCGTTAATACTTTTGCTCCCTGTTTGATTAATTCATTGGTTCCCCTGCTACATACACTGTTGATGTTTCCTGGAACTGCAAATACTGTTTTGCCTTGTTCTAGTGCAAAATCTACAGTAAGCATAGTGCCACTTTTCTCCTGTGCTTCTATTACTACTACTCCATCTGCCAGTCCACTAATAATACGATTTCTAGCCACGAAATGTAACTTATCTGGTTTTCCGTCTGGTAAATATTCTGATACCAAACATCCGCCTCCTGCCAGCATTCTCTCTGCTAACTTTTGATTTTCTTTCGGATAAAAATAGTCAAATCCACTTCCTATTACTCCGATTGTCTTTCCTTTTCCCTCTAAAGTACCCAGATGACAAAAGCTATCAATTCCTACTGCCAATCCACTTACCGTAACAATTGCATTTTGTGCCATTCTTTTAGCTAAACTCCTTGCCACCATTTCTCCATAAATTGTATTTTTTCTGCAACCTATCATAGCCATTGAAAATTCCTTTAATATTTTTTTATCCCCTTTTACAAATAAAGCAATTGGTTTGTCATATAATTGGTGTAGTTTTAAAGGATATTCTCTATCTTTTACTGTAATCATTTCTATATTTTCTTTTTGTATTTTTTCTAACTCTCTATCCATTTCTCCTTCGTGTTTACTTTGTAATATTGCTTCTGCAGAATTTTCTCCTATTCCTTCTACCTGCATCAGTTCTTCTTTCTTCGCCTTCCATAATCTGCTTGGATTTCTAAAATGCTCTAATAATTTTAGTTTTTTTCTACTTCCTATGCTTAAAATACTTGCAAGCCAAACCCAATATTTTAATTCTTCCATATAACCTCTTTCTTCTCTTTTTCCATAACGAAAGAGGCATAGTTACAAAAAAAGAGACTAAATTTTATAAAGCCCCTTTTTTCTATTTATTCTATTCCATTTAAATACTTACTAGCTACTACTACATTGTGAATTAACATAGCAATTGTCATTGGACCCACTCCCCCTGGAACAGGTGTAATATAGCTAGCCTTTTGAGATACTTCTGGAAAGTTTACGTCCCCCACTAACTTTCCTGTATCTAACCTGTTGATTCCTACATCTATTACTACTGCATTTGGTTTTATCATATCGGCTGTTAAAAAATTTGCTTTTCCTATTGCCATAACGATAATATCTGCTTTTTTCGTTAGTTCTTTTAAGTCCTTTGTTTTAGAATGACAAATGGTAACAGTAGCATCTTTATTTAGCATACACTGCGCTAAAGGCTTACCTACTATGTTACTTCTTCCTACAATTACCACATTTGCTCCTGCAATTTCTACATGGTATTCTTCTAAAAGCCTCATAACACCATGTGGCGTACATGATATGAAAGTTTGTCTATTTAAAGCCAGCCTTCCTATGTTAATAGGGTGAAATCCATCTACATCCTTTCTAAAATCGATGCTCTCAAAAGCGGTAAGGATATCTAAATGCTTAGGAATAGGACTTTGCAATAAAATTCCATGGACATCTTCTCTTTTATTTAGCATTTCTATGGTTTGCAATAGTTCTTCCATAGTAGTATTTTCTGGTAGCAAAAATTCTTCATAAGAAATTCCTACTTCTGTGCAAGCTTTACTTTTATTTTTTACATATACTTTAGATGCCTTGTCCTCTCCTACCATAATCACTGCTAATTTAGGATAAATTCCTTTTTGATTTAATTTTTCTACTTTTTCTTTTTCTTCTAACCTTATTTTCTGGGCTAGTGCTTTTCCATCCATGATAACTGCCATTTGTTTCATTTCCTTTTTCTATTTTTTCTTTATTATATCATTCTTTCTTTTTCATGCAAGAGTTTTTTATTCTTCTTTAAACTTAAATTTATTTTGCAGATTCGTTGCTCTTGTCACCTTTTCGTAACCATATTTTTGTTTTAGTCCATCTACTACATCATCTAGTTTCTTTTGTTTATCATCTTTGTCTTTTGCAAATAAAGAAAGTTGTATTTCTTCTGTCTCACATAAATTATCTACTCTTACTCCTATTAAACGAATAGGTGTGCCTTTATATAATTCTTTTAATAATTTCTTTGCCTCTTCTCCTATCTCTTTAGTGCTATCTGTTGGCATATCTAATTTTCTTTGATGCGAAAAAACTTTAAATTCATTTGTTTTGATTTGCACATTCACCACTTGTGCATACATATGATGTATACGTAAACGGTACGTAACTTGCTCTACTAATGCCATTAATACTTCTTCTATTTTTTCTAGATTAGCATAGTCATAGGGAAGTGTAATGGAGTTTCCAATACCTTTTGGCTTTTCTTCTTCAAAACAAACAGGGCTGTTATCTATTCCATTGCTATATTCCCATATCATTTTTCCAAATTTACCAAAAGTTTTTACCATTACTTGTTCTTCTTTGTGTGCTAAGTCTCCAATCGTCTTGATGCCCATTTTTTGTAATTTTGGCAGACTTTTTTTCCCTACCATAAATAGCTCTCCTACTGGCAAAGTCCACATTTTTGTAGGAATTTCTTCTTCAAACAAAGTATGTACTCTATCTGGTTTTTGAAAATCCGATGCCATTTTAGCTAGCAACTTATTATGTGCTACTCCCACATTTACGGTAAAGGCTAACTCTTCTTTTACTCTTTTATTAATCTCATAAGCAATTTCTAATAAATTTCTTCCTTTAGGAACAAATCCCGTCATATCCATAAAACATTCGTCAATGGAAAAACGTTCAATTTTATTAGTATATTCTAATAATATTTGATATAATGCATTAGAATAAGTGCGATATACAGAAAAGTTACTGGAAAAAATCTGAATAGACGGACATTTTTTTCTTGCAAAATAGATAGGTTCTCCTGTTTGTATACCAAATTGTTTAGCAATAGAACTCTTGGCAAGAACAACACCTTTTCTTTGCGCTTCATCTCCTCCGATAATAGCAGGTATTGTTCTAATATCCAACGTCTCTCCTTTTTTTAACCTCTCTACTGCTGTCCATGATAAAAAAGCATTATTGACATCTACATGTAAAATTTCTCTCTCCATTTACAACACCTGTTAGCATTATAAAACATTTGTTTTGAGTTGTCAAGCATTTTTTACCTTCTTATTTCCATCATTTTCGACATTATTCTTAGAATGTCCCACTTATCCCTGACATTTCTGGGACATGCCTCCAATTTATTCTGTCAATGAAATTTGAAAATGTCCCAAAATTTTTTTAACATAAGCCCTAAAA
>CAMMAC010000021.1 GCA_946493085.1 uncultured Clostridiaceae bacterium | reverse complement strand
TGGTTGAGACATTTTCTCAAATGATTTATTAAGACATTATCACAAATGAATCAGATAATTTAAAATTATTATTCTCCAAACTATTGCCATTTTCCAAAATTTGTGATAAGATACTATTTAAGTTTAAATAAACAATCCTTTGAAAAAGCAAAGTAGGCGATAGAGTATTCTTATAAACAGAGAAAATGGTGAGGCGCTGAGAGCCATGGATAAGAACTATAGCTGAAATTTCACTTGGGAGGACTATTTTTGAAATAATAAAGTAGAAGATAGCGTGCAGACTCTGCGTTAAAGAGAAATGAGGTCAATCATAATAAAAAATTGATAAATTTAGGTGGTACCACGGATAAGAACCATTCGTCCTATAATAGGAAGAGTGGTTCTTTTTCGTATTAGAAAAATTTAAAATAAGAAAATAAAAACGCCTGCGAGGGCAGAAGGAGGAGCTATGAAAGAGCAAATAGAAAAAATGAAAACAAAAGCATTAGATGCCATTAACAAGGCAGAAAATGAAAAACAGCTAGAAGAAGTACGTGTCACTTACTTAGGAAAAAAAGGAGAATTAACGGCTATATTAAGAGGAATGGGAGCCTTATCTCCAGAAGAAAGACCAGTAGTAGGAAGCCAGGTAAATGTAGTAAGAGATACACTAGAGAGCAAAATTAAAGAAAAAGAAGAGCAGTTTAAACAAGAAGAGCTAAACAGAAAATTAAAAGAGGAAACCATTGATATTACGCTTCCAGCTACAAAAGTAAAAAGAGGAAGCAAACACCCTATGAATCGTATTATAGAAGAGGTGGAAGATTTATTCGTTTCTATGGGGTATGATGTAGTAGATGGACCTGAATTAGAAACAGATGAATATTGTTTTGAAAGATTAAATCTTCCAAAAGGACACCCAGCAAGAGATATGCAAGATAGTTTTTATGTGACGACAGAATATCTACTACGTACACAAACATCTGCAGTGCAAGCAAGAGTCATGATGAAAAATGAAGAAAAGACACCAATTAGAGTCATTTGTCCAGGAAAAGTATATAGAAGAGACGATGATGCAACACATTCTCATCAATTTGGTCAGGTAGAAGGTTTAGTCATTGATAAAAATATTTCTCTTGCGGATTTAAAGGGAACTTTAGAAGTATTTGTGAAAAAAATGTTAGGAGAAAATTCTGTATTAAGATTTCGACCAAGTTATTTCCCATTCACAGAGCCATCTTATGAAGTAGATGTTAGTTGTTTCAAATGTGGTGGAAAAGGTTGCAATCTATGTAAACAAACAGGATGGATAGAAATATTAGGTTCAGGAATGGTACATCCAAATGTATTAAAAATGAATGGTTATGACCCAGAAAAATATACAGGATTTGCTTTTGGAACAGGACTAGATAGGCTTGCTATGTTCAAATATGGCATTACAGACATTCGTTTATTATATCAAAATGATATCAGATTTTTAAAGCAATTTGATAGAATGGATTAAGAGCAAGGAGGGAAGAAAGATGAAGTTAAGTACAAATTTTGTAAAAGATTATGTGGATATTGATGTAGATGTAAAAAAATTAGCGGAAGATATGACCAATGTAGGAAATGAATATGACTCAGCAGGTCCTTTGATTTCAGCTACCAATTTAGTAATAGGAGAAGTGCTAGAATGTACAATGCACCCAGATTCTGACCACTTACATGTATGCAAAGTAAATGTAGGAGATGAAGTTTTGCAAATTGTATGTGGTGCACCTAATGTAAGAGCAGGCTTAAAGGTAATTGTAGCACTTGCAGGGGCAGAACTTCCAGGTGGCGTAAAAATAAAAAAAGGAAATATTAGAGGGCAAGAATCGAATGGAATGATTTGTTCTATTGCAGAATTAGGACTAGAGAGCAAATTTTTAAAGCCAGAAGATAAAGAAGGCATTCATGAATTGCCAAAAGAAGCCAAAGTAGGAGAAGACCCAATTGCCTACATGGAAATGAAAGATGATGTCATTGATTTTGATTTAACAGCTAATAGAGGAGACCTACTAAGCATTTTAGGAATGGCATATGAAATTGCAGCTATCTATGATAAAAAAGTAAAACCGATGCAAGTTTCTCATACAGAGACAAAAGAAGATGTGAATGATAGCTTTAAAGTAGAAATTCATACAGAAAATTGTCCTATCTTTTTAGCCAAAAAAGTAGAAAATGTAGTGATTAAAGAAAGTCCAGCTTTTATCAAAAACAGATTAATGGCTTCTGGAATTAGACCAATTAATAATGTAGTAGATATTAGTAACTATGTTATGTTAGAAACAGGTCAGCCACTTCATTATTATGATGCAGATATCCTAAAAGGAAAGCTAGAAGTAAGAATGGCAAAGGACCAAGAAACATTAACAACATTAGATAATATAGAAAGAACCTTGTCTTCGGAAGATATTGTCATTTCCGATGGAGAAAGAGCTATTGGTCTTGCAGGTGTTATGGGTGGATTAGATACAGAGATAACAGAAAATACAAAAAATATTATTATTGAAGCAGCTATTTTTGATGCCGTGCATATCAGAAAAACGGCTAAAGAAATATTAAGAAGTGAGGCTAGTAGCCGTTTTGAAAAAGGTTTAGATCCAAATAGAACTTATATGGCAATAGAAAGGTCTTGTCATTTACTAGAAAAATATGCAGATGCAACTATAGTAGGAGGCTTGGTAAAACAAGATACCACCTCTTTAGAAGATACCAAAATTACGATTACTTTTTCTAAAATCAATCAAGTTTTAGGAACAGAAGTACCTCAAGAAGAAGTACTAAATGTATTTAGAAGATTAGGATTTACCTATGAAGTAAAAGAAGATACTATTTTGGTTTCTGTACCAAAAAGAAGAATTGATATTTCTATACCAGAAGATTTAATAGAAGAAGTGGGTCGTATTTATGGTGTAAATAACATAGAAGGAAGATTGCCAGCACTTCCTATAAAGGCAGGAAGTTACGACAAAAGAACAAGAGAGTTAAGAAATAAAATGATAGATTTAGGGCTAAATGAAACACTATCCTATATTTTAGTAAATGAGAAAGAAGCAAAAAACTTTACTTGTGATGATACAGAGATTGCCAAGTTGTTAGCTCCTATGACAGAAGAAAGAAATACCTTAAGACATAGTATTCTTCCATCTTTTATCAAAATTTATGAATATAACAAGGCACATAGCCAAAAAGATATATCTATATTTGAAATAGGAAAATCTTTCTATAAAACAGGAGAAGACTATGGAGAGGAAAATAAAATAGCCGTGTTAATGACAGGAGAATTCTATTTAGGAATGCACAAAACAGCCGTTGATTTTTATGTGCTAAAAGGAATAGCAGAAGAAATGTTAGACTTTTTAGGTTATGCAGGAAGATATAGTTTTGTAACCAATAAAGAAATGCCAAAAGAATTTCATCCAGGACAAAGTGCAGCCATTTCTGTAAATAATGATGTAGTAGGCTATATGGGTAGAGTACATCCAGCAAAAATAAAAGAAGCGGTTTTTGTATTAGAGATTAATTTGGATAGATTATTCAGCAAAAAGGTAGGAAAAATGAAATATAAAGAAATTTCGAAATATCCAAGTGTAAAAAAAGATTTAGCATTTATGGTAGCAAAAGAAGTAACAGCAGAAGAAATTGCAAAATCTATTAAAAAAGCAGCGGGTTCCTTATTATTAGGTAGTGAGGTATTTGATGTATATACAGGAGAAGGAATTGAAGAAGGCAAAAAGAGCATTGCCTACACATTGGAATTAGGAGCCAATGATAGAACTTTAACAGATGAAGAAATTAATGGTGTATTAGAAAAAGTAATAGCAGCTTTAGAAAAACAGGGAGCAACCATTCGAAAGTAACGAAATAAAAAATCTCTCATATGATATGGTATAGGAGGCATACATATGGGAGATTTTATATTTACCACAATTTTATGGACTCTAGCGTTATATGGTTTATTTGAAATTGTAAAAACATTAATTAATATTTATACCTGTACCAATTTAAAATCAGATGGGATTTATTTTATTATAGCGGTAAAGAACCAAGAAAATAAAATAGAAGGATTTTTGCGTTCTATCTTATTTAAAATTATTTATGGAAAAGAAGAGAATGTGAAACATATTATTGTAACAGATTTAGACTCCTCAGATGACACTCGGGAATATTTTGCAAAAGTTAAGTAAAGACTATGATAGCATAGAGCTTGTGAACTGGAAGGATTGTAAAGAAGTGATAGAGAGTATAAAGAATACATAAAACACTAAAAATTTACCTTTTAATAGGTAGATTTTTTTTGTGATTTCTGATACAATAACCAAAGAAACAAAAAGAAAAGAGGCAATCCATTGGAAATACAAGGAGAAGTAAAAGAAATAATCTATCAAAACGAAATGAATAGTTATACAGTAGCCAGTTTTGAAACGAAAGAGGAAGAAACAACCATAGTAGGGTATCTTCCTTTTATTAGCGTAGGAGATACATTAAAACTAACAGGAAAAATGGTAACGCATCAGGATTATGGAGAACAATTTAAGGTAGATACTTTTGAAAAGATGATGCCACAAAGTTTGGGAGCTTTAGAAAGATATTTGTCAAATGGAACCATTAAAGGAGTAGGACCAGCAACCGCAAAAAAAATAATTGATACTTTTGGAGAAGAGACCATTTCTATTTTAAAACTGCAACCAGAAAGATTGATGGTCATTAAAGGAATTAATGAGGAAAAAGCAAAAAATATTTCAGAAAGTTTTATAGAAAATTGGGAATTATGGCAAATTGTTGGCTTTCTAGAAAAGTTTGGCATAGGAGTACAAAATGCAAAAAATGTATATAAAAAATTAGGAACAAATGCCATAGAAGAAATTGAGGCGAACCCTTATTTATTAGTGGATATAGCAAACAATGTAGATTTTAAAAAAATAGATAAAATGGCACTGGATTTAGGAATTGCATATAACAACGAAAAGAGAGTAAAGAGTGGTATTAAATATGCTATTCTGTGTGCTTCTGTCAATGGTCATACAACCGTTAGAAAAGAAAATTTGTATGAGTTTTGTAAACAACTGTTAGGAGTAACACGGAGAAGAAGTAGAAGACAGTCTCATTGCACTCAAAGTAGCAGGAGAAGTAGTAGAAGAGCAAAGAAGTGAAGGAGAGATTTGGGTATATTTATCAGCTTTTTACACAGCAGAGGAAACGATTGCGGAAAAAATTACTATCTTAAATCGAGCCAATAATATCAAAAAGATACCGCATTTAGAAAAAGAATTAAAGAAAATAGAAAAACAAACAGATATGGAATTATCGGAAAAACAAAAAGAAGCAATAGAGGCAGTAAACGAAAATAATGTATGCATCATAACAGGAGGACCAGGTACTGGAAAAACGACGATTATCAAAACGATAATAGAGTTATATAAAGCACAGGGAAAAAAGACAGTTCTTTGCGCACCAACGCGGACGAGCTGCCAAACGTATGACAGAGACCACAGGAGAAGATGCCAAAACATTACATAGGTTATTGGAAATTGGAAAAGTAGAAGAAGAGAGTAAAATACAAAGTGTAGACTATGAAGTAGCCCCATTAGATGCAGATATTGTCATCATCGATGAAGTATCTATGGTGGATGTGTTTTTAATGAATTATTTGGTAAAAGCACTATTTCAAGGAACAAAACTGATATTAGTAGGAGATAGTGACCAGTTGCCATCAGTAGGACCTGGTAGTATTCTAAAAGATTTGATAGATTCAGAACAAGTAAAAACCATTGTGCTAAATAAAATTTTTAGACAAGCGGCCAAAAGTAAAATTATTTTAAATGCACATAGAGCCAACGAAGGAGAAATGTTTTTAAGTAAAGTTGAAATAGAAGAGACCAATCAGAAAGATTTAAAAGAGGATTTTTTCTATATAGCAGAAACAAATCAAGAAAAAATGTTATCACAAGTTATTTCTCTTTGTAAGGGAAGATTGCAAAACTATGGAAACTATGATTTTTTTCAAAATATTCAGGTGATTACGCCAACGAAAAAAGGAATGTTGGGAACAAAAGAATTAAATAAAACTCTGCAAAAGCACTTGAATCCAGAAAGTGATGCGCTTTTAGAGAAAAAAGTAGGAGATACTATCTATCGAGAAAAAGATAGAATTATGCAAATTAAAAATAATTATGATATTTTTTGGGAGAAAAAAGAGCCATATGAAACAGGTACAGGAGTTTTTAATGGAGAATTGGGAACGATTTTAGAAATTGACGAAGAAGAAAAAACAGTTACTATTCAGTTTGATGATGGAAAGGTATCTTGGTATCCTTTTCAGGATTTAGACCAAATAGAACATGCCTACAGTATTACGATTCATAAAGCACAGCGGAAGTGAATTTGATGTAGTGATTATGGTGGTTCCACCTGCTGCGCCAATGCTACTTACCAGAAATTTACTATATACAGGAATGACCAGAGCGAAAGAATTGCTCATTGTGATAGGAAGTTATTCTGTAATCGAATATATGCTAAAAAACGTAGATAATAAGAGAAGAAACACGGGATTAGCATATAAAATGAAAAAATTTGGGGAAAATGACGAAAAATAGAATTTGATTTATAGGTTAAAATAAATTAATATATTCCTAAATAAATGAGAAAGGAGGGAATATTGATGCAAGAAGAAATGCTACAACAAATTTACCAAGCAGTCATAGGAATGCAGGCAACTATGATAAGTGTACGACAGGATATTATTAACTTAGGCAGAGAGATAGACGAAATGAGAAAAGAAATAGTAGGAATGAAACAAGAAATAGACGGAATAAAGCAAGAAATAGTAGGAATGAAACAAGAAATAAAAGAAATGAAACAAAAACAGGATGCAATGGATATTAGACTGCAAAGAGTAGAAATGGATGTAAAAAAATGCGTGAGGAACAAGTAGATACAGCAGACATTCTACGAAGAGTGGTAAAACAAGTAGAGGTTTTAACAATGGGACAACATTAAAAACAAAAAACAAGAAAATAGGGGCTAAAATTAGAAAAGGACGGTGCTAAAATGTCTTGTGGAAAAGATGCCCTTATTTTTTTGTGGGAAAAAATAGAATCCATTCTTTTTTCACCATTGTGTTATATCTGTGGGAAAAGAGGGAAAAATATAATATGTGAAAGATGCAGTAGAAATCTAGGAAGCTTAGCAAAATACAAAATAGAACAGCATGATGCAGGCATAGACTATTTTTCTTATCATATTTATCTATTTGATTATACAGGAGTGATAAGAAAATTATTGTTAGATTTTAAATTTCATGATAAAGCCTACCTTTGTGAAATTTTTGTAAAATTTTTATTAAAAAATGAAAAAATAGGTGGATTTTTGAAAAATTATGATATAATCATACCAGTTCCTATTCATAAAAAAAGACAAAAAGAAAGAGGATACAATCAAAGCCTTTTAATAGCAAGAAAATGGGAAAAGGAAGAAACTAGAATAAGTGTAGAAGCAAATGTTTTGCTGAAGGTAAAACATACGAAACCGCAAAGTACGCTATCCAGAGAAGAAAGAATAGAAAATGCAAAGCAAGTATATGAAATACAAAATGCGGAAAAAATAAAAGAAAAAGATATTATTTTATTAGATGATATTTATACAACAGGAAGTACTGTAAGAGAATGCGCTAAAATTTTAAAAGAAAATGGTGCAAGAAGTATTGTAGTAGTTACCATTGCAAAAGATTAAAAGAAAGAAGGGAAACACATGGAAGATTTGGTAGAAAGTATTTTAGACTATATTAGGGCAGATTATACAGATTATGCCATTATGATAAATGGAGAGTGGGGAAGCGGGAAAACCTATTTTTGGAATCACAAAATTCGTAATAAAATAGAATCCATGAGCTTAAATGGCAAGCGTTACAGAACCATTTATATGTCTCTTTATGGAATTTCTAACTTAGAGGAAATTAGCAAAAAAATATTTATTGAAACGACACAATTAATGGATAAAAATCTAAAAAAATATATGGATGCCAATGGTCAAATATCTATTCCGGAATATGCTAAAACTGGACTAGATATGGCTAATTTCTTTGGTGTTACACAAAATGGAGATAAATTAGATTATGCAGAGTTTTTCTCTACAGATGACAAAGTATTGTGTTTTGACGACTTAGAGAGAGCCAATGTAGATGTTATTGATATTTTAGGATATATCAATAATTTTGTAGAGCATGACCATATAAAAACCATTATTATTTGTAATGAGAAAGAGCTATCTACCAAATTAAAAAGTAGTAACTTAGAAATGAAAACTTTTATTGCCACTTATTTATTAGATAAGGAAGGCGAATTGGTGAAAAAAACAGATAAACCAATGGTAGAGCGTATTAGAGATCAAATAGAATATGTATTTGATAAAGCAAATGACTATGAAAGAATTAAAGAAAAACTAATTGGAGAAACCTTTGAATATGCACCAGAATTTAATTATATTATTAATGGTATTTTGATGCGATATGAAAGATATCCAGAGCTGATAAGATTTTTAAGAGAAAATACCAATTTAATTGTTTCTACTTTCCACAAAAGTGGAACCAGAAATTTAAGAATTTTAAAACATGCCTTAAATGATTTTAAGAAAATTTTTGATATGGTAAATAAGGCGTATCCTAATACAAATAATAGAATCATGCAAACTATGCTAATATTTACTATAGCTATTTCTTTTGAAATAAAAGCTGGTAAAGTAACAAAAGATAAGTTTATTAATATTAATAATAATGAAGAATATAAAGCAATTTTAGTATCTTCTAGAGTATTTATGGATAATAGACAATTTTATATCAAAGAATTTGATAATACGTATTATTATAACTTTAAAGCAGAATATCGTTTCTTTAAATTTATAGAAATTTATGTACGTACTCGTATTTTTGATATGAAAGTCTTTAAAGAAAATATGGAAGTCATTATCAATACAGTAGATACCAATAAATTACCAGGATATAAGAGATTATTAACAGAGGAATATTGGAAAATATCAGATGATGAATTTGAAGGAGTCATAGAGGAAGTAATAGAAAATGTAAAACAAGGTAGTATTGAGCCAGTTGAAATTGTAAAATTGTTTGCTTATTTTAGTTACTTTATTAAAAGAGGCTTAATCGATTATGATATAAAAGCCATAAAAAGTGTATTTTTAACAGGAATGAATATGGCGTCTCTTACAGCATCCTATTGTGAAAATGTAGAAGAGCAATTGGAACAAGTTTCGGTAGAGACTGTTGGTGTAGAAATGGAAGAAGTTTTAAAACATTTTGAAGAAATCAATGAAAAATTAAAAGACAAAATGTACCAAGAAAAAGCAGAAGAAATCTTTAAATTTATTCCTATGAAAATGGAATCTTTCTATGATAGATTTGCAAAAGAGTGTATGGATATCCCAATCTTTAAATATTATGATGTATTTCAGATGTTCCAAAGAATTTCTTGTGCAAGCAACGAGGATATTGTAACAATTAAAGAAATGTTAGCAGATAGAGCAAAAAAATATACCAAAGAAATAGAACCAGAAATGAAAAATATCAAAAAATTAAAACAAGTTATTGATGACTATATTGATGGAAAAGAAACTACTATCAAACTAGTAATGCTAGAGGAATTTTCTAACGAATTAGGAAATATATTAGATAGGTATAAAACAAAATTATTACCAAGTAAAGAATAAAAATGTATAAAAAATCCCTCTTTTGTCATAATAAGAGTAGACTAAAAAATTATGATAAGGAGGGAAATATTTTGAAAGCAACAGGAGTTGTAAGGAGAATAGATGATTTAGGAAGAATAGTAATTCCAAAAGAAATAAGAAAAACATTGAGAATAAAGGAAGGAGACCCATTAGAAATTTTTACAGATAGAGAAGGACAAGTTATTTTAAAGAAATATTCACCAATTGGGGAACTTTCTGAATTCGCTACAGAATATGCAGAAACGCTTGCTAAAACAACAGGACATATTGCTTGTATTACAGATAAAGATACGGTTATTGCAGTATCAGGAGGTTCTAAAAAAGAATTTTTAGAACAAAGTATTAGTAAAGATTTAGAAAGAATTATGGAAGATAAAGAAGCTTACATTAGTAAAGAAAATAACGATGTTGCTATTCCAGTAACACTAAATGAAAATGGGGATAAAAGAAAAAATGCACAAGTTGTTTATCCTATTATTTCAGATGGAGATGTCATTGGAAGTGTTATACTATTATCCAAAGATGCTAATACCAAAATGACAGAGGTAGAGAAAAAAGTAGTGCAATCAGCAGCTAGTTTTTTAGGGACACAAATGGAATTGTAGAAGTATTACAAAGATATTACAATATGACATTTTCGTAACAAAATAGGAAAAGTATTGATTTTGGAAAAAAAATGTAGTATAAAGGAAGAAAGAGTTTGTGAAGAAAACGAAGGAGGAAATAAAAATGGAGGAAAATAAAGTACAAGTAGAAAATACTGTAGAACAAGGAAAAACTTTACCAGCAGAAGTAAGTGTTTGGACAAAAATAAAGAACTTTTTATGTCAAGAAATAAAAGTAGAAATGACACCAAAACAAGCAAAAGTATTACAAGAAGTACATGATTTCTGGCATCAAGAAATTACAGGAAAAGATGTTCATGACTTTTTATTCCAAGAAATTACAGCACAACAAATGAAAGACTTTTGGTTCCAAAAAATTGATATTACTTTGTAAGATGAAAATTACTAGATTGCAAATGTCTAGTAATTTTTTTATGGGAGAAATATTGACAATATATCAATATTTTGATAGAATATGTATATAATGTAAATGGAGGTGTTGATTATGCCAATTATTAGACCAAGTTCCGATTTAAGAAATAATTATAATGAAATTTCTACAATTTGTCACCAAACCAATAGTCCCGTATATATAACTAAAAATGGTGCAGGCGATTTAGCAGTTATGAGTATTGAATTATACGAATTTATAACAGACAAATATAAACTATATAAGGAATTAGAAAAAGGAATGGAATCATTAGAAAAAGGAGAAAAATATTCGTCAGAAGAGGTTTTTGAAGAATTAGATAAAATTTAAATGAGAAAGAAGGGTTCGTTTGAAAGAATATAACATAGAATACTCAAAAGAAGCTAAGCAAGACCTGATAGGCATAAAAAGATATATTAAATATAATTTACAAGAACCAAATACTGCGCAAAAACTCATTTCAAAAATAAAAATGGAAATAGATAAATTAAAGAATGATCCAACAATATATGCGATTATAGAGGATGAATTAATAAGAAAATTAGAAATCAGAAAGCTAATTGTGAATAATTACATCGTTTTCTATAGAATTAAAAATGAAAATGTACAAATTGTTAGAATTATGTATGGGAGAAGAAATTGGATAAATTTATTATAAGATGGAATAGAAAAATGAAAATTACTAGATGACAAATGTCTAGTAATTTTTTTAAAATTAGTTTTTTTTTCGGCTCCACCTAAGTCTTGTTAAAAAATTTACATTCACCCGCTCGACTTCCCTACAAAGCCTAAGAAATGCTAACATCTTTTTATGGTACCTTTCCATCAAAGATGAACTCTTTCCATAAAAAGCGGAAAGCATTTCTAAAACTTTTCTGGTCGTATTCGCTATTCATGTAAATTTTTTAACAAGACTTAGGTGGAGCCGATTTACTTCTTATTTTTCCAAATTTATTGCGGAAAACTACTTGAAAACCTATGATATTTGGTATAAAATAGCATTGTCATAAGAATAATAAAAGTAAGAAGAAATTCTTACAAATAAAAAGGAGGAAAAGAATATGACTGTAAAAATAGGAATTAATGGTTTTGGAAGAATTGGAAATTTAGCATTCCAAGCAGCTTTAAAGAAGAAAGAGGTAGAAGTAGTTGCAATCAATGACCCTTTTATTACAGCGGACTATATGGCATACATGGTAAAATATGATACCGTACATGGTAGATTTGATGGAGAAGTATCTTCTAAAGAAAATACACTAATTGTAAATGGAAAAGAAATAAAAGTATATAATGAAATGGACCCAGCTAACATTCCATGGGGAGAAAATGGAGTAGATTATGTATTAGAATGTTCAGGAGTATTTACTACTATAGAAAAAGCAGAAGCACATTTAAAAGGAGGAGCTAAGAAAGTAGTAATTAGTGCACCTTCTAAAGATGCACCAATGTTCGTAATGGGAGTAAATCATACAAGCTATGACCCAAGCATGAATATTGTTTCTAATGCATCTTGTACAACAAACTGTTTAGCACCACTTGCAAAGGTAATTAATGATAACTTTGGTATTACAGAAGGTTTAATGACAACTGTACACTCTACAACAGCTACACAAAAAACAGTAGATGGAGCATCTAAAAAAGATTGGAGAGGTGGAAGAGCAGCATCTGCTAACATTATTCCATCTTCAACAGGTGCAGCAAAAGCTGTTGGAAAAGTTATTCCTTCCTTAAATGGAAAATTAACAGGTATGTCTTTTAGAGTACCAACAGTAGATGTTTCTGTTGTTGACTTAACATGTAATTTAGCAAAGCCAACTACTATGGAAGAAATTTGCAAAGTAATGAAAGCAGCATCTGAAAATGAAATGAAAGGAATTATTGAATATACAGAAGATGCCGTTGTTTCTTCAGACTTTATTGGAGATGCACATACTTCTATTTTTGATGCTACAGCAGGAATTGCTTTAACAGATACTTTTGTAAAGTTAGTTGCATGGTATGATAATGAATGGGGTTATTCTAATAAATTAGTAGACCTTGCTGTATATATGGCATCTGTAGATAATAAATAAGAATGAAACAAAGTTGGAAAAAGTTATTTTTCCAACTTTGTATCCTGTATAAAATAAGGAAAGGAAAGATGAAAAATGAATAAAAAAACAATAAGAGATATCGACTTAAAAAATAAGAAAGTGCTAGTTAGATGTGATTTCAATGTTCCATTAGATGAAGAAGGAAATATTACAGATAATAGAAGAATTGTAGGAGCACTTCCAACGATACAATATTTATTAGAACAAAATTGCAAAGTAATTCTTTGTTCCCATTTAGGAAGACCAAAGGGAGAAGTAAAACCCGAGTTTTCTTTAAAACCAGTAGCAGAAGAATTACAAAGATTATTGAAAAAAGAAGTAAAATTAGCAGAAGATGTAACAGGACCTAGTGCAAGAGCATTAACAGAGAATATGAGGCCAGGAGATATTGTACTATTAGAAAATGTTCGTTTTGACCCAAGAGAAGAGAAAAACGAAGAAAGCTTATCTAAAGAATTTGCATCTTTAGCAGAAGTATATGTAAATGATGCTTTTGGAACAGCACATAGAGCACATAGTTCTACAGAAGGTGTAGCTAAATTTTTACCAGCAGTATCCGGATTTTTAATAGAAAAAGAATTGAATTTCTTAGGAAATGCTTTAGAAAATCCAAAAAGACCTTTTATGGCAATTTTAGGAGGAAAAAAGGTTTCTGAAAAAATTGGTGTGATTGATAGCTTACTAGAAAAAGTAGATACCTTAATTATTGGAGGAGGTATGGCCTATACTTTCTTTAAATCTATGGGATATAGTGTAGGAAATTCTATTTGTGAATTAGATAAACTAGATTTAGCAAGAGGAGCAATGGCAAAAGCAAAAGAAAAAGGCGTAAAATTGATGCTTCCAGTAGATAACATTATTGCAGATGAATTTAGTAATGATGCTAATGTAAAGGCTATCCAATCTGACCAAATTCCAGATGGATGGGAAGGATTAGATATTGGACCAAAAACAATAGCGATGTTTGAGGAAGAATTAAAGAAAGCAAAAACTATTTTATGGAATGGACCAGTAGGATTATCTGAATTCCCTAAATTTGCAAATGGAACAGATTCTCTTGCAAGATTACTAGCTAGTATGGACGATTGTGTAACCATTATTGGTGGAGGAGATTCTGCAGCAGCTATAGAAAGAAATGGATTATCAGATAAAATGACACATATTTCTACAGGCGGTGGTGCTTCTTTAGAATTCTTAGAGGGAAAGAAGTTACCAGGAATTGAGTGTTTATTAGACAAATAAAGGATGTTGAATATGAGCAAATTAGAACAGTATAAGATAGAGACAAAAGAAGATTCAAAAAAAGAAGAAGTAAATTATTTTGATGAACAAGGAAATAAAATAGGTACACTAGATAGAAAAGAAGGCATACAAAAGGGATTATTGTTAGAAGCGGTACAATTATGGATTATTGACCCAGATACTAAACAAATTTTAGTTCAGAAACGAAGCAAACAAAAATCGATAGATCCGGGTAAGATAGATAGTAGCTGTAATGGACATGTACGTTCTTATGAAATACCAGAGCAAGCAGTATTAAGGGAAGCTTTTGAAGAAATTGGAGTAGCCCCTACAGAGATTTATCCCAATATGAAGAAAATTATGACAGTAACAGTAGACTTGACAAAGGTAGGAGGAAAAGGAAATTATATTGCACATGAATATATCACTTTTTTAAAACATCCTATCTCCTACTACAAATTACAAAAAGAAGAAGTAGAAGAAATCTTTTTTATGGACTATGAAACATTAAGAAAAGAAACCTTAAAAGAGAATAGTATCATGAGAATGCCAAATACAAAAGAGGCAGAAGAATTCTTTGATTTATTAGGAAAAGAATTGGAAAACCAAATAACCCAAGAAAAGTGCATGGACAAGTAAATTTATGAAAATTCTTATAACAAAAGAAAGGAGGAAGAGAACCTTTGAGCAGAAAAGTAATTGCAGGAAACTGGAAAATGAATAAACTTCCTAATGAGGCAATTGAATTTATTAGTAAAATAGAAGAGGTTGCTGCAAGAAGTGATAATGAAGTTATCCTTTGTGTACCTTTTACAGATTTATTTTATAGCCTACTTACAGCGCAAAATACTAAGGTAAAAATCGGTGCACAAAATATGCATTGGGAAGAAAAAGGAGCCTATACAGGAGAAGTTTCTGGAAAAATGCTAAAAAGCATTGGAACAGAATATGTGATTATTGGACATTCGGAAAGAAGACAATATTTTGCAGAAACAGATGAAACCGTGAATAAAAAATTAAAAGCAGCTTTTGCAAATGAATTAAAGCCAATTCTTTGTGTAGGAGAAACTTTAGAACAAAGAGAGCAAGGCATACAAGAAAAAGTAATTACAGAGCAAGTAGAAAAAGCACTAGAAGGACTAACAAACGAGCAAATACAAAATACCTATATAGCCTATGAGCCAATTTGGGCTATTGGAACAGGAAAAACAGCAACAGCTAAGGATGCTAGCAATGCAATGCAAAGTATTCGAAAGAAAGTAGAAGAAATAGCAGGAGCAGAGGTAGCACAAAAGATAATACTATTGTACGGAGGAAGTGTAAAGCCGGACAATGCAAAGCCGCTTTTAGAAGCACCGGATGTAGATGGAGCATTAATAGGAGGAGCAAGTTTGCAAGTAGAAGAATTTACCGAAATTATAGAGTACAATGATAAGTAACTAGGTTTGCGTCTTAAGAAAGGGAAGGAATAGAAAATGGATAAAAAATTAACAATGCTAATGATATTAGATGGATTTGGAGAAAATGAAAGAGAAGATAGTAATGCTGTAAAATTAGCAAATACACCTAATATAGATAAACTAATGAAAACATGTCCTACAACAGATATTCATACAAGTGGGTTAGATGTGGGACTTCCAGAAGGACAAATGGGAAATTCAGAAGTAGGTCATACCAATATTGGTGCAGGAAGAATTGTATACCAAGAATTAACCAGAATTACAAAATCGATAGAAGATGGAGATTTCTTTAGTATACCAGAATTTGTAGGAGCTATTGAAAACTGCAAGAAATATCATTCTAAATTACATTTGATGGGATTATTATCAGATGGAGGTGTGCATAGTCATATTCGTCATTTATTTGCACTACTAGAATTAGCAAAAAGAAGAGACTTCGAAGATGTATATGTACATTGCTTTATGGATGGTAGAGATACACCTCCTACATCAGGCGAAAGTTATTTAGCAGAGTTAGAAGAAAAAATGAAAGAAAAAGGTGTAGGAAAAATAGCAAGTATTACTGGTAGATTTTACGCTATGGATAGAGATAAAAGATGGCAAAGAATAGAAAAGGCTTATAATGCATTGGTAAATGGCGAAGGAGAAAAAAAGGCGTCTAGTACACTTGCTATAGAAGGTTCTTATCAAAAAGAAATTTTTGACGAATTTGTAGAGCCAACTGTCATTATCAATGGAGAAACGCCAGTAGCTACTATTGGAGAGCATGATTCTGTAATATTCTTTAATTTTAGACCAGATAGAGCAAGAGAGATTACAAGAACCTTAGTAGATCCAGATTTTCATGAATTTCCAACAAAACCTTTAGATTTATATTATGTATGTATGACAAATTATGATGATACTATGCCAAATGTAAACATAGCATTTAAGAAAGAAGAGTTAAAAAATACTTTTGGAGAATATATTTCAGAAAAAGGGCTTACTCAATTAAGAATTGCAGAAACAGAAAAATATGCTCATGTTACCTTTTTCTTTAATGGAGGAGAAGAAAAACAATATCCAGGAGAAGATAGAATTTTAGTGCCATCCCCAAAAGTAGAGACTTATGATTTAAAACCAGAAATGAGTGCACCAGAAGTTACTGAAAAAGTGGTAGATGCTATCCATAGCAAAAAATATGATTGTATTATTTTAAATTATGCTAACCCAGATATGGTAGGACATACAGGAAATTTAGAGGCTGCTATTAAAGCAATTGAAACAATAGATGAGTGTGTGGGAAAAGTGGTAGAGGCAGTTACAAAAGAAAATGGAGTGCTATTCATTACTGCAGACCATGGAAATGCAGAGCAAATGATAGATTACAAAACAGGAGAACCACATACTGCACATACTACAAATCCAGTTCCATTTATTTTAGTGGGAATGGAAAATGCTAAATTAAGAGAAGGAAGGCTTGCAGATTTAGCACCAACTATGTTAGATATTATGGGACTTGAAAAACCACAAGAAATGACAGGAGAAAGCTTAATTATAAAGTAGTAAAGCATGAAAATTAAGGCAGTAGGAGGGGACTTATGCTAAATACACCAAAATTAAGAGGATTATATGCAGAAATACAAAATCAGCTATTTTATATGATACCAGAGAAGTGGGAATCTATTTATTTATATGCTTCTGTAATAGATAGAATGGGAAAATTACAAACAGGGGAAATGTTTTTTTACTATTTCCCCAAAGGGATTTTAAAGAAAAATCCAGTCAATGTTTATGAGGTCCCTAGCAGATTTAATTTAAATGAAGAAGCTTATTTGAAATTAGCAGATAACTTGTATCATACTATTCAAATTTTAAGAAAAGAATTTGAAAAAATGGGAGAAAAACTTTGGTCTAATATGACTTTAAGTATTGTAGATGCGAAACTAAATATAGAATATCACTATGAAAATTTACTAAATTCCTCTTATAGCAATTATGATAGACATATTATTTGGATGTGTAAATATCTACAATATCCTATAGAGAGACTTAGCAAAAAAGATAAAGCCATGCTAATAGAGTATGAAAGAGAACAGGATTTTAAAAATGAAGAGATAGAAGTATACACAGAAGGGATGTATCATAAGAAAGTACATAATAGCATAGAATATGATAAAAATGAGGTAGAAATACCTCAAAGGAAGGAAAAAAAGGAAAAGGAAGAAAAAATAGCATTAGACCCCTATGAAGCCTACAAACAAAGAAAAGTACAATATGGGCAATACGAAAATGAAAAGCGAAAACAAGAGAAAGTGGAAAAAAGGCATAAAAAAGAAGACCCTTATGAGGCCTATAAAAGGCAAATGGAAGAAAAAAAGCAAAAAACAATAGAAGATGAAAACAGGCTAAAGCAAGAGGCAGAAAATCTAAAAGAAAGTAAAAATCAAATATTAAATTTCAAATAGAGAGAATACCTCTTGAAAGAAGCGGTGAAACAGTATATAATAAAGGTGTACTTTAAGAAAAAAGTATAAGAAAAGATAGAAAATACTACATTGAAAGGAGTAATAGAAATGATTTATTCAAAAGAAGTAGAAGAAATGTGTCCTGTACGTAAAGGAGTAGACCATGGACCAGCACCTATTCCAGAGGAGGGAAAATGGGTAAAAGCAAAAGAAGTAAAAGATATTTCAGGATTAACCCATGGTGTTGGCTGGTGTGCACCACAACAAGGAGCATGTAAACTAACATTAAACGTAAAAGATGGTGTCATACAAGAAGCACTAGTAGAAACTATTGGATGTAGTGGAATGACGCATTCTGCAGCAATGGCAGGAGAAATTTTAGTAGGAAAAACTATCTTAGAAGCATTAAATACAGACTTAGTATGTGATGCCATTAATACAGCTATGAGAGAATTATTCTTACAAATTGTATATGGAAGAACACAATCTGCATTCTCAGAAAATGGTCTTCCAATTGGGGCAGGATTAGAAGATTTAGGAAAAGGAACAAGAAGTCAAACAGGTACTATCTATTCTACTCTATCCAAAGGACCAAGATACTTGGAACTTGCAGAAGGCTATATTACAGAAATAGGATTAGATAAAGAAAATCAAATTATCGGATACAAATATGTAAATTTAGGAAAAATGATGGATAATATAAAAGCTGGTATAGAGCCTATGGAAGCAATAGAAAAAGCAAGTGGAAAATATGGAAGATTTGATGAAGCAGTAAAAACAATAGACCCTAGAAAAGAATAGAAAGAGGAGGAAAAAAGAATGGCAGTAACGTTTGAAAGTTATGAAAGAAGAATAGAACAAATAAAACCAGTAATGCAAAAATATGGCATTAAAGACTTTGAAGATGCTTTAGCAATTTGCAAAGAAAAAGGATTTAATCCTTACGATATTGTAAAAGGAATACAACCAATTTGTTTTGAAAATGCATGTTGGGCCTATACTTTAGGAGCAGCAATTGCTATTAAAAAAGGAGATAAAAAAGCAGCAGATGCAGCAAAATCTATTGGAGAAGGTTTGCAAGCTTTCTGTATACCAGGTTCTGTAGCAGATGATAGAAAAGTAGGATTAGGACATGGAAATTTAGCATCTATGCTATTATCCGAAGATACAAAATGTTTTGCTTTTCTTGCAGGACATGAGAGTTTTGCAGCAGCAGAGGGAGCAATTGGTATTGCAAAATCAGCTAATAAAGTAAGAAAAGAACCATTAAGAGTTATTCTAAATGGACTTGGAAAAGATGCTGCACAAATTATTTCTAGAATTAATGGATTTACTTATGTAAAAACAGAATTTGATTTCTTTACAGGAAAAGTAAAAGTAGTAGAAGAAATTTCATATTCAGATGGAGAAAGATCTAAAGTAAAATGTTATGGAGCAAATGACGTAAGAGAAGGTGTTGCTATTATGTGGCTTGAGGATGTAGACGTATCTATTACAGGAAACTCTACAAACCCAACAAGATTCCAACACCCAGTGGCAGGTACTTACAAAAAAGAAAGAATAGAAGCAGGAAGAAAATATTTCTCAGTAGCATCTGGTGGAGGAACAGGAAGAACATTGCATCCAGATAATATGGCTGCAGGACCAGCTTCTTATGGTATGACAGATACTATGGGAAGAATGCACTCCGATGCACAATTCGCAGGTTCTTCTTCTGTACCAGCTCACGTAGAAATGATGGGATTAATTGGTATGGGAAATAACCCAATGGTTGGAGCAACCGTATCTGTTGCAGTAGCAGTAGAAGAAGCCATGAAATAATTATTATAAAGAGTAAAGAGGTAATCTTTGGTAAAACAAGGATTATCTCTTTTTGTATGCACAAAATAACATAAAAAAGCAGAAAAGAAAACAGTAAAAGAGAGAAAATAAAAAGCATATGAAATATCATCTAAAAAATAGGGAAGATGGGAAAAAGGAGAAAGAGCGGAATGAAAAGAAACAAAGGAATAACAATGATATCTCTAGCAGTGACTATTATTGTACTTATTATATTAGCAGGAGTGAGCATAAATACATTAGTGGGGGATAATGGAATTATTAACATGGCACAGAAGGCAAAAGAAAATACAGAGTTAGCGAGGACAGAAGAACAACAACAATTAAACAGCTTATATGAAGAATTAGAAAAAGGAGCAGAAGGCATCTTTGATGATTCTATGGCAGATGTAGAAGCAAAGCTAGAAAATTTTAAAAAGATAATAGCGACAGCAATAACTAATGAAGGAGTACAAACAGAGCAAACAGATACGGCTGAGACAATGGCAGAAAATATTAGTAAAATATTACAAGAAAGAACGAAAGATGCAACAGCAACGCCAGAAGATATAGCAGAAGGAAAAACAGCTTGGGTAAAAGGAGAACTCATAACAGGTGTAGGAAATGAGTCGGTAGTGATAAGAACTGCAGGAAGCCTTACTACTAATAATTCGCCATTACAATTTGATTTTTCCAATGTAGAAAATTATCAACAATATACATTAGATGATTTTGATTATTTTCCTAAGAACGAATTTGCTATTGCACATGGCTCAAATGAACAAGAACAAGCTACGATTATAACAGCATCTTATAATAGTAATACAGGAATTTTTACAATGTCTTTATCAAATAGATATTATCCTTCTTTAAATGCAAGATGTTATGGAGTTTGCGTGATTTTAAATAAAAAATAAGATATTTAATGATTTTCTGAAATTTATGTTAGTAAATTACAGAAAATCATTATTTCATTTCTTAATTTTAATTTTTTTTGGTATATTGTTGCAACAATGGAGAAGATTATGATACAATTTAAATTATATGAAGAAAAAATGAGAGACAATGCTACAAGGGAGATGAAATAAAAGTGAAAGTTCTATTTGCAACAGGAAATCCAGCAAAAGTAAAAAAATATCAAAAAGCGCTAGAAAAAGAAGGAATAGAATTACTAACGATTCGAGATATACCAGAAAATATAAAAATAGATGAAAATGGAACAAATGCGGTAGAAAATGCTATTATTAAGGCTAAATCCTATTATGAAATAACACAAATACCAACCATTGGAATGGATAATAATTTATTTTTAGAAGATTTACCACAAGACGAACAGCCAGGAACCCACGTAAAAAGGATTGATGGAAAAGAGCTAAATGATGAAGAAATGATAGATTATTATACAACCCTAGTAAAAAAGCATGGAGGAAAGTTAAATGCAAAATGGGTGTATGGTATGGCAATATGCAATAAAAGTGGAACGTATACTACTTCATGGAATAAGGGAAACTTTTATATGGTAGACAAACCATGTAAAGAAAGAAATCCAGGGTATCCTTTAGATTCCATTAGTATTATTCCAAAATACAATAAATATTCTTTAGAATTAACAGAGCAAGAAAAAGAAGAAACGAAAAAACAAGATAATATAGAAGAAATTATTCACTTTATTGTTCAACATGTGAAATAAGAAAGATAAAAAACATAGGAAAAAAGGGAGTAGAAAAATGAAAATAGGTGTAGATATTGATGGAGTATTAACCAATACATTAGCTTTTATGAGAGAAGAAGGAAGCAAATTCGCAGTACAAGTAAAGGAAGGAAAAATGCAAGATCCAAATGCATATGAAACTATAAAAATGTTTGGATGGAGTAGAGAAACAGATAAGAAATTTTGGGATGAAAATATTTTTTCGTATGCTAAAAATACAAAAATTTTACCAGATGCAAAAGAATCTATAGAAAATATAAAAAAGCAAGGAAATGAAATTATTATTTTAACAGCAAGAAGATTTTCAGCGCAGCTAAACCGCAGGGGAACGAGAATGAGAAATATAGTAAAACAATGGCTAAATAAGAATCAAATTGTGTATGATAAGATTTTGTTTGCAGAAAAAGACAAAGGAGAATATTGCAGGGAATATGGCATTGATATGATGATAGAAGATTGTCCAGAGAATATAAGAAAACTATCCAAAGATATACCAGTAATTTGTTACCATTGGCCCTATAATGAAAAGGTAGAAGGTAAAAATATCATAAAATGTGATGATTGGAAAGAAGTTGAAGAATGTGTGTTATCCTATGAAGGAAAGATACATTAGAATAAGAGAAATATCCTTATAATAGATAAGGGTATTTTTTGTGGCACAAATAAGCACAAACAAAAGTTTTGAATATAAACAACATAAAATAAGAAAAAATAGTAAATATTTTAAGAATAAAGCACTCTGAAAATAGCTATAAATAGACGTTTTCATACATTTTAAAATATACGAACAAAAATTTTATAAAAATTTTAAAAAAGTATTGACAAAAAATGAAAAAGAGAATAGAATAGAAAAAACAAAAACAAACAAAAGTTTTTAAAACAAGAATTTGTAAGGAGTGGTTGAAATGAATTTATTTAGAACAAAAAATAATGTAATTACTTATACAGTAAATAAAATTGCAAATAGAGATTTATATATTAGTATACAAAATGGAGAAGTAGTTATTAATGCACCATGGTATACCACGGACAAACAGATTCAGAGAATAGTAGAAGAAAAGAAACAATGGATTATAGAAAAGAGAAAAGAATATGAAAAAAATTGCCAAAGAAAAAAAGATTTATATAAAAATAGAACAGTAAAATTATTAGGCAAAATATATAATTTAGAAATTATCTATCAAGATAAAAATGCACCATTATTAAATATTGAAAAAAAGAATATAGAAGTGATATTACCTGCTATTTATAAAAAAATGGAAAAACAAGAAATTATCAGTATGTTATTAGAAAAGATGTATCATATGGTGGCAAAAAAAGAAATGGAAAATATGCTAGAAGAAATTAGAATAATGACAGGATTAGCACCAGAGGAAATTGAATTTATCAAATCAGATAAAATACTTGCTAAATGCGAAAACAATATCATTTATATCAACGAAAAGATGATGATGTATTCTCCTGAAACCATTCGTTATATTTTATTACATGAATTTTGCCATTTAAGATATAAAAATCATACAAAGTCTTTTTATCAAATGATAGAAACTTATATGCCACAATATAAAGAATATGTAGATGAAATAGGTAATTGGCAATATTAAAATATTATTTCTTATTCAACATTCTGGGAAAAATGCATATAATGAACAAAAAGGAAGAGGAGGATTAGAAGAATGGATGGAATTTACGAAACGTCTATTAATACACCAATGGGACCAATTCATGCAAGACTTACTTTAAAAACAAACGGAAATGATTTAAATGGAATATTGGAAGTAATGGGGATGAAAAATAACATTACAGGTGGAAAAGTAAATGGAAATGTATGCTATTTGAATGGAAGTATTCAAAATAATATGATAAATATTACGTATAATATTCAAGGAGAGTTAAAGGGAAATGTATTAATTATTCATGCGAAAACCAATATGGGAGAGTTTAAATTACAAGCAAAAAAAGTGGCATAGTGTAAGAAAAACCACAAACTATAGCAAAAAAAGAAAAAACAACGAGTAAAAATGAATCATTGTTTTTTCTTTTTAGTGTAATTTGGCTGGGGTACTGTGATTCGAACACAGGAATGTCGGAGTCAGAGTCCGATGCCTTACCGCTTGGCGATACCCCAAAATCTAAATACTTATTTATCATAACACAAAAAGAATAAAAAAGCTAGACAAATTTTAAGTTTTTTACAAAATTATGAAATAATTTGTGAAAGAAAAGGGAATAGTATAAACAGATAAAACAAAAATAGATGAGTAAGGAGAGTGTGTTATGAAAGATTATTTAGGAATAGAAAGTGTAAAAGCTCTGGAAGTTTTTGATTCTAGGGGAAATCCTACAGTACAAGTAGAAGTAATAACAGAAGGAGGATTTTGTGGAACAGCATTAGTTCCATCTGGTGCCTCTACAGGAAGTTTTGAAGCAATAGAATTAAGAGATAAAGACGAAGACAGATTAATGGGAAAAGGAGTAAAAACAGCAGTAGAGAATGTTAATAAAAAAATAGCAAAAGCACTAAAGAAAATGAATGTATATGAACAAACCAAAATAGATCAGGTTTTGATAGATTTAGATGGAACAGAGAATAAAGGAAAATTAGGAGCAAATGCTACTTTAGGAGTATCGCTTGCAGCTTCCAAAGCAGCAGCTAATTCTCTAGGAATGGAATTATATCGTTATTTAGGTGGAGTAAATGGAAAAATACTTCCTACTCCTATGATGAACATTATTAATGGTGGTAAACATTCTGATAATAATATTAGTAGTCAAGAATTTATGATAATGCCGGTAGGTGGAAAAAGCTTTAGAGAGAAAATGGAAATGGGAGTAACCGTATACCATACTCTAAAAAAAGTATTAAAAGAAAAAGGGCATAGCATAGCGGTAGGAGATGAAGGTGGATTTGCTCCTAATTTAGAAGGGGAAGAAGAAGCTATCCAATTAATTATAGAAGCCATCCAAAGGGCTGGTTATATACCAGGAAGAGATGTGGCAATTAGCTTAGATATTGCTAGTACAGAAATGTGGGAAGAAGCGAAAAAAATTAATAAAACAGGTTATTATTTTTGGAAAAAACAAGAGTTCAAAACGCCAGAAGAAATGATAGGTTATCTAGTAGAATTAACTAATAAATACCCTATTATCTCTATTGAAGATGGACTAGCAGAAGAAGATTGGCAGCATTGGCAAAGCCTTACAAAACAAATAGGAGAGAGAATACAACTAGTAGGGGATGACTTGTTTGTAACAAATCCAAAACGTTTGCAAAAAGGTATAGAAAAAAAGGTAGCCAATAGTATCTTAATTAAACCAAATCAAATAGGAACCTTAACAGAAACCTTAGATACTATAGAACTTGCTAAAAAGAATGGATATACTACAGTCATATCCCATCGTTCAGGAGAAACAGAAGATACCACTATTGCTGATATAGTAGTAGCAACCAATAGCGGACAAATAAAAACGGGGGCACCTTGTAGAACCGATAGAGTAGCAAAATATAACAGATTATTAAATATAGAAGCAGAAATACAGGAGTAATTTTTCTGCCAAAAGGACTAAATCCTTTTGGCAGATGTCCATATAACAAGAGAAACTGTTGGCTCATTGCGTAATTTGGTCTGCTTCTTCCTGAGAAAGATATCCATATTCTACCATAGAACGAATCACTTTACCTTGTCTACTTTTTGCTAAATCAGGATTAACAGTAGGAGCATAAACAGAAGGAGCGTTAGGAACACCAGCAAGCATAGTAGCCTCATAAAGCGTTAAATCTTTTGGTTCTTTGTTGTAATAACCATTAGCAGCTTCTTTTATACCATAATACCCTTCACCAAAATAGATGGTATTCATATAGAATTCTAAAATATCATCTTTAGAATAATGATTTTCTAAATCAAAAGCCATAAAAATTTCAGCAATTTTCCTGGAAACAATATCATCTTCTGTTATAAAATACAAATTTTTAGCAACCTGTTGTGTAATTGTACTTCCACCTTCATTAAAACTACCGGCTTGAATATTAGAAACAACAGCTCTTCCAATAGCAATAATATCAATAGGTCCATGGTCATAATAACGGTGGTCTTCTACTGCAATAATAGCATTTTTATAGTAATCTGGTACATCACTTAAAGAAACGTAATCTTCATCTTCTTTTATTTCCTTAATTTTATCACTTAAACTTGTTTCAGAAAGAACAGATTGATATAGATGATACCCATTTAGCAAAATAATGCTTGTAACTAAAATAAGAATAAGCAATAAAATGATTAAAATTCTTTTTACCCATTTCATATGTAAATCCCTCCTCAGATAGGTTAATTATACAATAAGAAAGTGAAAAACAACAGACTTTTTTCTTAATACTTTATGAAACTTTAGATGAAGTGAATTGTAAAAGTAAAATCAAGTTTAAATATTAAATAATATATTTAAGTTA
>CAMMAC010000020.1 GCA_946493085.1 uncultured Clostridiaceae bacterium | reverse complement strand
GAACCCATGATTCAGCCTTGAGAGGGCTGCGTCTTAACCGCTTGACCAAGGGGCCTTTTATTAGATACTTTAATATAATACCATTTTTTTGCCCCCATGTCAACCATTTTCACAATTTTCCATTTTCTATACATAATTTCAAAATTTTTTTTAATCTCTCATCTTGCTTCGTTAAATATAAATAGCCAATTAATGCTTCTAATGCTGTGGAATATCTATATTCTGTACTACTTGCATTTCTAGGTAAATGATGATTTTCTGCATTTCTACCTCTTCGTGCGATTTCTTTTTCTTCTTCTGTTAAATACTCTTCTATGTTTTTTAATATTTCTGCCTGAGCGCCTGCTTTTACATACTGTATAGCTTTGACATGTAAATAATGCGGTTTTAATTTTGTACTTTGTACTAAATACATTCTAATGTACAACTCATAAATGCTATCTCCAATATATGCCCATACTAAAGGAGACATTTGTCTTACTTCCTCTATCTCTTTTTTTCTTTCTATTATTTTTTGTTCTTCTTCCATTTTATTGTTATCCCTTCTTCTTGCAAATTTCTATTTTACTGTTTCTATTGTTATTTTGCCCATTTTTCCACCTCTAAAGTCATCTAATAAAATTCTAGCTGTCTTTTCTTCATCTATTCTTCCTCCAGAAAGTATAGCTCCTCTCTTTCTTCCTACTAGATGCATAATTTCTAATATATTTTCATTCTCTTCTTGTTGGATATTTGCCAAAATAGCATCTATTTCTTTTTCTTCTAAATGATACCTCTCTACAAAAGCTTTCTTTTTATTTTGTAGTAAATATTTTGTTAAATCGTAAGCTACTTCTATCATTGGTATAATATCATCTTTTATGGTTCCTGTATAGGCTAAATGCATAGCTATTTCTTGTGTTTGTAATTTTGGCCATAACATGCCCGGTGTATCTAACAATTCAATATTACTATTCAATAATCGAACCCATTGTTTTTGCCTTGTTACTCCTGGCTTATTACCTACTATAGCAGATGCTTTTTTGGTCATACGGTTTATCATAGAAGATTTACCTACATTAGGAATTCCTAAAATCATAACACGAATGGATTTTCCGACTCTGCCTTTTTCCCCTAATTGCTTCTGTTTTTCACTAGCTACCTCTTCTATTTTTTTCATTAATTCTGGTATTCCACGTCCACTACTAGCATCTGTGCAAACAGCTTCTATTCCTTTTGTAGCAAAGTACGATATCCACTTCTGATTTTCCTTCTCTTCTGCCAAATCTGCTTTATTCAAAACAATTATTCTTTTCTTATTTTTTAGCATTTCTTCCCATTCTGGATTACTGCTAGCAATTGGGATTCTTGCATCTAATAGTTCTAATGCTACATCTACTAGTGCTATATCTTGCATAATTTGTTTTTTGGTTTTTGCCATATGGCCTGGGTACCAGTTTATTTTAACACTATCATTCATTGTTTTCACTCTCCTGTTTTTCTACTTCTTCTAACAGTAAATCAAAATCTGATTTATATAATTTCTCTTGTACCTTCTTTTTGAACTACCGAGAAATCCTCGGTAGTGGAATTTTTATCAAGTTCTAAATCATTATAAATATTCCTTAAGTGTAATTCTATTTTTTTATAACAATAACTGGAACTTCCATTTCTTCTTTTGTTAATCCACAGTGAGTTGACTTTTTTATAGGTTTTCCTTCTGCCAAAAAGGTTTCCAACCTTATCATACTTCCTGCAATAGATAAAGCCACATAGTTTCCTATAAAATCATCTATTTTACTATGTTTTTCTCCATTTCCTAAAAATTGATATTTATCTACAAATTCTTCTTTTGTCAAAAGCCAAAACTCATCTTCAAATATTTTATGAAATCTTGTTTCAAAAATTGCTTTCTTATCTTCTTTTACCCAAAAAGACAAAACTCTTGATTCTAAAGAAGCTGGTAAAATGAGACATTCTTGAATTTCTGGATAATCTAATAATGTGTATGTTTTTTCTATATCTTTATGTCCATGGTCTGCAGACACAATTAAAATAGTATCTTCATCAAATTTCTCACACATGTTCTTTATTTTGTTTTCTGCTTCTATGATATACTCTTTTACTTCTTGTGAGGTTGTTCCATATTTATGTAACAATCCATCTGGATTGTCAGAATAGGCTAAGATAAATTTTTGTTCTGGTATTTGGCATAAATCTTCTATATTCATTATTATTTCGTCTATGTTATTTGCACTAATGCTACGCAATGCTCTTCTTTCTGCATAATCTGGTTCTACCTCATATGCTCTTACTTCAGGAGATGCTTTTTCTATTTGTTCAAAAATAGATTCATAATTTACTATTGTTTTATAGACATCTATTTTAGGTTTTTTGATAGGTTCACCCAAATACGATTCCTGATGGGAAAACATGTCTAAAGCTCTACCATATTCTTTAAAATACTGCGACCATGCTATCCATCCAGTTTCGTAGGGAGGTTTTCCGGAATAATAGGTTGTAAGTGCTGCAGTTGTAGTAGATGGATATACAGAAGTTACTAAATCTACCTGTTTATTCTTTAAAAAACCTTGTGGAGATATTGCATTTAATATATGTTCCCCTAAGCCATCTAAAAGAAGAAGTATTACATTTTTATATTGTTTTTCTTTTAAAATTTTATCTATCTTTTCAGAAGTTTTATGTTTTGTATTTACTTTGTAATATTTTAAAATAGAACTAATTGTTCCTAATATACAATGATTGTAGTTTGGCATAACTATATTATCATATCTTTTGATATTCACAAAAATCCCTCTTTCTTACTATTTATTGTGAAAAAACTTATAAACTAAGCAATATTTCTACTTAATTTATAAGTTTTATATTAGGTAGTTTTTGATTCTACAATGTTTTATAATGATTTTTATCTGCTCTTTCATCCAATTTTCTATCATAAGCATCATTTTTATAAAACCAGTCTGTTTGTTTATTTACTGGATTTTTCATTCTATATTTATCCAATAAGATATCTAATACACAAGCCACTGGTAGAATAATGCCTACTGTATTTACAATGAAAGCCATATATTCTGCTGGTCCTAGTGTTTGTCCATCTATTAGCATCATAATTTTCGCATATAAATCTGTTCCGAAATAATAACCATAGGCAATTAAATAAATAAGCCCTGCTACCAATTTTCTTTTAAAGATAAATGGTACTAATGCTAAAACAACAAATGTCAAAATAATTTCTGTGGTAAGGTTCATAGGTTGCACTATAAAGTCTGATCCCATCGTTCCCATTACTGCTACTATTACTCTAAAAAACCAAAATGCTATAATAAAAAAAGTAATTAACCAACTACTTAATTCTTTCATTTGTATTTTCCCCTCTTTCTTTAATTGTAATTTGTTTACCTAATATTTATTCTTACTTTTAAGAAAAGGGATAATAGTTAAAATTATCCCTCTCTTTTTGTTTTTTTTTATCTTTTTCTTATTCATCTATAAAGTTAAATTCATCTTTAAACTTTTCTTTAAATATTTCAAATACTTGATTTAAAACATCTTCATCCTCTACACTAACATAAGATTCTTCATCTTCATTATCGGAATCTGTATCTTCTACTTTTAGGATAACTACTTCTCCTGCATCATCATCTTCAGCTTCTTCTGTTGGTAATAAAACAACATATTCTTCCCCATCTAATTCTATTAAATCTAAGAATTCAAAAGAAACTTCTTCTCCATTTTCATCATTTAATACAATGATATTATCTAACTCCTCATTTTCTTCATTGTTTACATTGTTATTCTCATTTTCGTTCATTTTTTATTCTCCTTTCCTATTAATATATTATATTTGTTTTTACAACATATAATATCTTTGTTCTTTTTTAGTATTTGCCATTTTTTATATCATATACTATTTTTTTTCGTCATGCAATACTTAAACGGAATTTTTTATTTTATTCATGTAGGTTTCTAAAATATAAACAGCAGAAATAGTATCTACGATTCCTTTCTTTTTTTGCGGATTTACTCCAAGTAAATTCATTGTTTTATGTGCCGCTACTGTCGTTAATCTTTCATCTATTTCTTCTACTTTTATTTTTGGGAACTGACAATGTAATTTATGAATAAATTTCTTGGTTACTTCTACTCTTTCTGTTTTCGTCCCATTCATATTGATAGGCATTCCTACTACAAAGGTATCAATTTCATACTCTTGTATTAATTCAGCAAGTCTTTTTAATACAACTTTATCACTTCCGTGCAGTTTGAATTGTTTCTAATCCTTGTACTGTAATATTGAGTGCATCTGTTATTGCAATTCCTACTCTTGCCCCTCCATAATCAATTCCTAGTTTTCTCATTTTTATTTTTCCTCTATACCAATATATTCTTTTACCATTTTTTCTAACAATTCATCTCTTTCGATTTGTCTAATTAAATTTCTTGCATTATGATGGCTAGTAATATAAGTTGGATCTCCTGATAAAATATATCCCACAATTTGATTAATAGGATTATATCCTTTTTCTTTTAATGCCTCATATACCTCTTTTAAAATTTCTTTTGTTCTTGTGTTTTCTTCTTTTGGTGCATTAAAAAACATTGTTTTATCTTTATCCATTTTTTCTTTCCTTTCCCTAAAAATTTGTTACCTCTTTCTATTTTTTTATTGTAAAATAACAATTTTAGATGTAATTTACTGCACTTTCTTTTTTATCTGCATTATCTAAATACTCTTCTAATTTTTTTGTAACTCCCTCCATAGCAGTTCCCTTATAATAAGTAGTCATAACCGCATTGATTTTTGGTTTTACTATTTGTGCCTCTTCATCTTCATACAAATCTTCTTCTGCCTGTTCTACTTCCATATTTTCTATTTTTTGTTTTAATTGATTCATAAAATCTGTCACATCTTCTATTTCTATACCTGAGAATACAATAACAAATTTTGGTCCCATATAACGTACAAATACGTATTCCGAAGCAATATTCTGTTTTACTAATTCACTAATCTTTCTAATTACTTCATTTCCTGTGTGTCTCCCATATTCTTCATTAATATCTATTATATTAATAATAGTAAACATACAAATTGCAGAAGTAGTGTATTTATCTATTTTTCTCTTTCCTTCTCCATATAAGTATTCTTCTGATTTTAACCCTGTAAATAAATCATCTCTTACAATATTTTCTATTACTTGTTGATTATCTAATGTTTTTAATACTGCTACTATATTATTTCTTACTACTTCTAGAATAGTGGTATCTACTCCATCAAAATCATGTGGTTTTCCACTTTCTATAATCCAATAACCAATATATACATTATCTATATATAGAGGAAAAAACATAGCCGATTTAGCTCTTCCAAATTCCATTTTTTGATATGGGAGTCTTTCTCCTTCTTTTTCTACTGTAATGTATTTAGGTGTAGCTGTTTGTATACTATCTTGAAAAATAGGTTCTTGATACAAACTTTTTAGAGTATCCCAATGTTTCTCATCTACATTAGTTGCTTTTATGATATATTCTGCTCCATCGTATACTACAATGGTAGAATATTTGATATCATATTTTTCAATTAATATTTCGTTTATTTTCTGTATTTTACTATCTGCTGACTTTTCTTCACTAATAGTATCCATAAAATCTTGTAATACATTTAAACTCGTAATCTTCTGATTAATATTATTAAATGTATCTATCTTTTTATGGATAGACATATTATATAGCATTAAGAAAACAATAATAACAACTAATAGTATAATAATTGCTATAATCAAAGTCTACACCTCCGTTTGATTTTATTCGTACTTTTTCATTCTATTCAAAGTATCATTCATTTGGCTAGAAAAATGTGGTTTATAATTACTATTTTTTTCATATTGATTAAAAAGTGGTTTTTCTTTTTTTTGCTTACGATTTGGCATTTGATTACCAATTAGAGGATATACCATATTTGCTAATTTTCTTAAATAGCTTAAAGTTTCTTTAGAATAACCTTTTAATGATATCTCACAGTTAACTAATGCTTCCAAATATTTCGCATAAGTCTGTGTTTCAAATGGAATAATACAATATTTTACACTTTCTCTGTTAAATAATTCTGTCATATAAGACATAGCAGGATCATTATAATATGCCATTCCTCCTATAATGGTTCTTTCTGTAACACCTCTTACTTTTGTATATTTATTGACTACAATTCTTAATTTTTCTTGTATCAAAATTCCCTTTGCTTTTAAGTCTCTTAGATATGCTGTTAGTGGTTGAATGGTTAAAACATCCATACTTTGTACTAGATATATCTCTTGACTGTTTGCTAGATAGCCATATGGTGATGCAAAATCACAGTCTAACAAAATTAAATCATAATATTTTAATAAAGTTGTTAAAATTGCCTGTTCGTTCTCTACTCCCGCATCTTCTCCTGGAAGAGATGTATATACATCTAAATTAGCATTTACTTTAATTCCTTTTGCTTCTCCTTGTGTAGCTAATCTTGACATACATTCAAAAGCTACTGTTCGTAAGTTTTCTTCATTTCTTGTATAAATATAATAAGCATTTCTATTTTGTGTCAAATCTAAAATAGCAGTTTTAATTCCTTGTTCTGACAACATTTGAGCTATATTATTTACAAGGAAAGAGGTTCCATTTTTAGAAGTACCTACAAAGCTTACAATTTTCTTTTCTTGCGTTAATAAATTCTCTATATTAACGTTATTTTGATACTGGTTATTGGTTAATGCTACGTTGTGATAAGAATCTTCTTCTGGTTCTGTATAAACCCTTTCATTATTTTCCTGATAATAATTATCTTCTGGCATAGTAGGATATATCTGATCTTTTTCATCTTCTTCATCATCAAAGCCTGGTAGTATAGTGGCTTGCATTTCTTGTTGATTAGCTTGCTCTACGTATTCTTGTTCTTCATTTTCTTTTTCCTCATACTCATCAAAACCTGGTAGCATTGTATCTTCTTCCTCTTGCTCTTGTAGACCTGGTAGTAAAATATCATTATCTTTTTCTTCTAATCCCGCTAATAAAGGATTCTGGCTATTTTCTTCTGGCTGAATTTTCCTTGGTCTTCCTCTTTTTCTTTTAACAACAGGTTCTTCTACTTGTTTCTCCTCTGGTTGTACTTTTCTAGGTCTACCCCTTCCCCTTTTTGGTTGTTCTACTATTTCTTTTTGAGGTTCTGCCACAGTTGATTGCGCGGTTTGTACGATTGGTTCTTCTTCTATCTCTTCTTTCTTTTCATTCTGTATCATAGGTTGTTGTTCTCTATTTTCTTGATTTTTTACTGTATTTTCCACTTTTTTTACATTTTTCGTGGATACTCCTGATGGTATAATAACTGGTTTTGTCATCTTCTTCGTTACTGTTTTATCTACAATAGATTCTACTTTGATACCTCCATCACCTGGAAGCTTTACTTCTCCGCCTTTTCTTCTACCTTTTGATTTTGTTTTCTCCATATCTTCTATCCTTTTCGTTGTCCCTTTTCTAGGTTTTACACCAGAAAAAGTCATGACTTGTTGATATTTAGGACTGCGCTCTTCTAAAACTGCTTTTACGTTTAGCGGTAAAAAACTTATAATAATTCTTAACTGCTCATCGGTATATTGAGAAGCAATACTATTAAAACTTTCTACATATTTTTCTTCATTTCTACCAAGACGTTTGTAATGAGCTAAAATATTTTGAATTTCTGCTTCACTTACTTCCTCTTCTTGTTTATATTCTACTTGATTAGAGTCAATTTGATAGTATACTTTAGCTTCCTTTTTAGTTCTAGGTTTATAAATTAAATTGCAAACTTGTTCTATACTTCTATCTTGTCCAATTAATGTACTATAAACGCCTATACCAAACAATTTAATTAACAAACTTTCTGATTTTGTTCTTCTATCTGTTGCAATTAAAATGATTGGAATATCTTCTCCTGAACTATTAGATGCTTCATCAGAAATGCTATCTAACTTTTCAAAAATAAAATTATCAATCGTTTCATAATTATTATTCGCAAATGGCTCTAAATCTTCACTAATGACAATTCTATCATATGTTTTATCTTTTTGTAATTCTTTTAGGATTGCATTAAAGTAATAAACATTTTTATAAGAAATTATTTCTTTATACATCTGTTGATATTTTTTCACAATCGAATTAGAAATATTTTCATTACTTACTGCAAATAAAACTTTCATTTGTTTAACCCCTCCAACCTTTTACGACAATCGCAAATATTAATGGTAATACCTGTGCGATAATAAAAATAGTAATAATAGATATCATAATAGCAAAGCCTCTATCCCTTGTATCTAATTTTCTAATACCTAATACATACTGATAAATAGCACTAATGGCAATTCCTACAAAGCAAAAAGGAATGCTATAAATTTGCACTTTATTTAAAATATATGCTGTTAATCCATATGCTTCTGAACCATAAGCTTCTTGATAATCTTGTAATGACTTTTCTTCCTTATCTTTCATTTCTACTAATTGACTAACTGTTCCTTGTTCTACTTCATTTGTTTCGTTAGTTGCTAGAACCGTAGTGGTACATATCATACTGATAAAAATCACTAGGACTATCATTCCACTTGCTACTACTCTTTTCATTTATGTTTGCCCCTTTCTATTGATATCTTCCTATTTTAGACAAATCTTACTTATATATAATACAATACTCTGGAAAAAATAGCAAGGAATTATGATAATTTTTTTCTTCTTTTCTTTTTCTATGCAAGTCAAGCACTTTTCTTTTTCTTTTTCATATAATAAGGTATAGCAAAAAAAATGGAGGTACCCAAAATATGCTTGCACTTTCCCTTACTAGTTTTTTATCCTTTTTACAATCTGCGGTTCTTTTGGTTGGCTATATTTCTAGCAATCAACTATTTCCTGAACCATTAAGTATAGAAGAAGAAAAAATGTATTTAGAAGCTCTATCTCATGGAGATGAAGAAGCTCGTAATATTTTAATAGAAAGAAACTTAAGATTAGTAGCACATGTTTGTAAAAAATATAGTTCTTCTAATGTAGACCAAGATGACTTAATTTCTATTGGTACTATCGGCCTTATAAAAGGAATCAATACTTTTGAGCCTAGTAAAAATGTTAAACTATCTACTTATGTCTCTCGCTGTATTGATAACGAAATACTAATGCATTTAAGAAGTACAAAAAAATTAAATGCAGAAGTTTCTTTAGAAGATCCTATTGGAAAAGACAAAGATGATAATACTATTACTCTGCAAGATATTTTAGAAAATAATGAAAAAAATATCGAGGATGAAGTAGATTTGAAAATTAAGATGAAAAAATTATATGAGAAAATAAAGAATGTATTAAAAGATAGAGAAAAAACTATTATTGAACTTCGTTTTGGACTAGATGGTAAAAAACCAAAAACTCAAAATCAAATTGCTAACATGATGGGAATCTCGCGTTCCTATGTATCCAGAATTGAAACGAAGGCTATTCGGAAAATTAGCAAAAGAGATGAAAGAATAGTCATCTCTTTTGCTTTTACTTATCTTTCTTTTATACATTCCTCTACTTTTTGGTTAATTTTTGCTATTTCCTGATTTATCTGCTCTACATTCATTCCTTTACTTTTCTCATCTATTAAGTTGTATTTCTTTTTCATTTCTAAGGTAGTAGCTACACTTTTATTTAGATATCCTATTGGTATTTTCAATTTAGATACCTTATTATTCACTTGTGCTATTAGTTTTTCAATTTTTTTATAATTCATTCCCACTAATATCATATTGTTTCCTGCCAAAACTGCATATTGTATAGCCTTGATCATTGGATATCGTATACGTATACCAAACATTTTTATGTCATCTGTTACTAATAATCCCTTATAATCCCATTCTGTTCTTAATTTTTCGTGTAATATTTTCTTAGATAATGTTGCTGGATATTTTTTATCCATATCCTTTACTTTGATATGTCCTACCATAATAGCATCTGCACCTTGTTCTATAGCTACATAAAAAGGGTGCATATCCGTATTTTCTAATTCTTTTTGCTTCGTTCTAACTGTAGGCAAGAAAAAATGAGAATCTTTTTTAGTCCTTCCATGTCCAGGAAAATGTTTAATCACAGAAACAATTCCCTGGTTTTGTATTTCTTTCATTACCTCTATTCCATACTTTTCTACCTCTTGTACATCTTCTCCATAACAGCGATTTCCAATTGCGTGTATATCTTTAAATCTCTTTATATCTAATACAGGAGCAAAATCCATATTAATTCCTGTTTCTTTTAGCATTTTTCCTATTATTTCTCCGCTTTTCTTTACCAATTCTATGTCCTTTGTTTTTGCTATATCATAAGCATTTTTTAATGGTGTTACTTCTTGGGGCATACGATTTACTCTTCCCCCTTCTTGATCAATGGCTATCCATAAAGGAATTCTATTTACTTTATTTATTTCTTTTAATTGATTAATCCTTTGTACCATTTCTTCATATGTTCGATAATTTTTAGAATATAAAATAAATCCTCCTATTTTATATTTCTGTATCATTTCTATTGTCTTACTACTAATTGGTCCTTCCTCTAACTCTATTATAAATAATTGTCCAATTTTTTCGTCTAATGTTAATTCTTCTATTATCATATTTATTGCTATTCCCTTCTTTTATTTTATAAAGCTCATTGTAGCACACTAAATCTAATCGCACAATACCTTTTACTATATTTTCCAGATTTTTAAATTTTTACCATTTTCTTTCTATGAATGTATATTTCTTTTTTTCAGTCATATATTGAAAAAAAGGTGATTGTTTTATGCTATTTTTTAAAAATATTGGTATTGGTATCCTTTTAGGAGCAGGTGCTATTCTTCCTGGTATTAGTAGTGGAGTTTTGTGTATTGTTTTTGGAATTTATGAAAAACTGTTAGACAGTATTCTTCATTTTTTTAAGGACATCCAAAAAAACTTTCTGTTTCTGTTTCCTTTGGCCATAGGAGGTTTATTAGGCATTTTTTTATTAGGCAACATTCTTTCTTATCTATTCTTACATTTTGAGATACCTATGAAATGTATTTTTCTTGGACTTATTTTAGGTAGCCTTCCTACTCTTTGTAAAACAGCGTGTTCTAGAAAACAATTTTGCTTACATTATCTGTTGTATACTATAATTAGCTTTTTATTTACCTTTATGATGTTTCAATTAGAAAATGATTTACCTTTGTCTTCTACTTTTACAACACCTTCTTTTATCTTTCTTTTTTTCTGTGGAATTCTTATGTCTAGCGGTATTGTTGTTCCTGGCGTAAGTAGTACCGCTATTTTAATGTGTCTTGGCATTTACTCTACCTATTTACATGCCATTGCCACTTTAGAGCTTTCTATTTTAATTCCTATGGCTTTAGGAATACTAATTGGTTCTTTTATCTTCATGATAGGAATACATTATTTATTAAAAAATTATCCTATTCCTACTTTTTTTTCCATTATTGGTTTTGTGTTAGGCTCTACTATCTTACTATTTCCTGATTTTGCTTTTGACTTACCACATGTTATAGGATTTATTGGTTTCTTTATCAGTTTCTTTGTTCTTTTGCGATTTGGAAACATTACTGGTTAATGGTCCTCTTTATTTATTTTAGCTAATTCTCCCCTTGTTTTTTCCCTCTATTTATGACATAATAATAGAGAGTTTGAAGGAGTGCTTAAAATTATGAACCATTATTTAGAAAAATTAGAATATCCAAAAATATTAGAAAAATTAGCAAATTATTGTAAAAGTAATATAGGAAAAAAACTTGCTTTTTCTTTACTTCCTAGCAAGAAAAAAGAAGAAGTGCAAAGTTTGTTATCTCAAACAGAGGAAGCTGTTAATTTAAATATTCGAAAAGGAACTCCTCCTATTGGTGAGATTCCTGAAAACATAGAAATGTATTGCAAGCAATTAGAAGCAAATCAATCCTTATCTATGAAAGGCTTATTAGAGGCCTCTTCTATACTTCGTATGGCAAGAGAAATGAAATCATATCTTTATCAAGATGAAAATTTTGATTTATCTGATTTTCCTATTTTAGATGACCAGATTTCTCTTCTTTACACCAACCTTTCTGTAGAAGATGCTATTATGAAATGTATTATTGATGAAGAGACGATAGATGACCACGCTTCTGCAGAGTTATTTCGTATTCGAAAAAATATTCAAAAGGCGGAAACTAGTATCAAAGACAGTTTGAATAAATTACTACATTCTTCTTATTCCAAATATTTTATGGAACCAATTATCACCATTCGTTCTGACCGCTATGTTGTTCCTGTAAAAGAAGAATACCGCTCTCAAATAAAGGGCTTTATTCATGATGTTTCTAGCAGTGGCTCTACGGTATATATAGAACCTATTTCTGTTTTTGAAGAGAATAACAAAATTGCTTCTTTAAAAGTAGAAGAATCGATGGAAATTGAGAAAATTCTAATGCAGTTATCTAGTCTTTTATTTCCTTATATTGAGGAAATTAGAAAAAATGTATCTGTATTAGGCACTTTAGACTTTATTTTTGCTAAGGCAAATTTGGCAAGAGAATTAGAAGCTACCATGCCAATTCTAAGTGAGAAAAAAGAACTCTTTTTAGAAAATGCAAGGCATCCTTTTATTGCCAAAGATACGGTTGTTCCTATTACGGTATCTCTTGGTGATAATTATTCTTGTTTGCTGATTACTGGTCCTAATACTGGTGGAAAAACTGCTAGTTTAAAAACAACTGGACTTCTTACTTTAATGGCTTGCAGTGGCTTATTTATTCCCGCCTCTTCTCAAAGTCGTATTTATGTATTTGACCAAGTTTTTGCAGACATTGGAGACGAGCAAAGTATTCAAGAATCACTTAGTACTTTCTCTGCTCACATGTTACACATCATTGGCATTTTAGAAACTGCCACCTCTGATAGTCTTATTTTATTAGACGAATTAGGTTCTGGTACGGATCCAACTGAAGGAGCCAGCCTCGCTATTGCTATTTTAGAAAAATTCTACCAGATGGGTGCTCTTACCATGGCAACCACACATTATGCAGAATTAAAAAATTATGCTTTTGTAACAGATGGCTTTGAAAATGCAAGTTTTGTATTTGACATTGAACATTTAAAACCTACCTATCAATTATTAGTAGGTATTCCCGGAAAAAGCAATGCTTTTGCTATTAGTCAAAAATTAGGATTATCCTCTTCTATTTTAAATAGAGCAAAAGAATTATTACAGGAAGATACTATTAGCATGGAAGAATTATTAAAAAATATTTACGACGACAAGCAAATAATTGAAAAGGAAAAAGAGGAAATTGTAAAAAATGAACATCAGATTACAGCACTTAGAAAATCGTTAGAACAAGAATATCAATCTTTAAAGGAAAAACAATCCACTCAAAAGGAAAAAGCAAAAGAAGAAGCCAAATCCATTCTTAACTCTGTCAAAGAAGAAGCAAATGCTTTAATTAAGGAATTAGAAAAATTAGTACAAAATTCTGAAGATAGCTCTTCTTTAAAAAAAGCAAATGCACTACGCCAAAGCTTAAATCAGTCCATACAAGAACTTTCTGAAACTCCTGTAGAAGAAAATACAAAATCAGATGTATCCATAGAAGATTTAAAGGTAGGACAGGTAGTAAACTTAAAAAAATGGAGTGAGCCAGCTACTATTTTATCTATTGCTGGTAATAAAAAAAAGCTACAAGTACAAATAGGAAATGCGAAAATGAATATTTCTTTGCAGGATATTGAAAGTCTTTCCAAAAAAGTACTTAAACAAGAGAAATCCTTTTCTTCTACTTCTACTGTCTCCTCTTCTTTTAAGGCTAAACACGCTACTCCAGAGATTAACGTAATTGGGCAAAATGTAGAAGAAGCTTGTTTTGTGATAGACAAATATTTAGACGACTGTGCACTTGCAAAATTACAAACTGTTCGCATTGTTCATGGAAAAGGAACAGGAAAGCTAAGAGATGGCATTCATCAATTTTTAAAAAAGAACCCTCATGTAAAAAATTTCCGTTTAGGCACTTTTGGAGAGGGCGAAATGGGTGTTACGGTGGTAGAATTAAAGTAATCTTCTTATATATAGAAAAAGGGCAGGTATAAAATTACCTGTCCTTCTTTGCGCTTTATCATTTTATTCTGCTGACAAAGTGCTATAATTTTCCATTAACCAATCATAATAGCTAAATGGTTCCCTTGTTTCTGGCACTCCATAATCTACACCATAAGTTTCTACGGAAATAGATGTAATGACTGGAGGATTCACTGGCTTATCTACTCCTTCTGTCGCACTCTCGTCTCTTGTTACAACCTCTACATTAGCAATAGCATCTACTACTTCTAGCCCTTCTATTACTTTTCCAAAACCTGCATAAAGTCCATCAATATTTGTATTATCTGCTTGCATAATAAAGAATTGTGCAGATGCAGAATTATATCCTTCTTCTGTTAAGGCAGAACTAATATCACTATAATCAGAACGAGCCATGGCAATAACGCCTCTTTCCATTTTTAGTGTATTTTCTTCATAACCATTTGCAATAAATTCTCCTTCTATCGCATAAGTCTCTGTTTCACTACCACCATCTTGAATATTACTTAAGGTAGGGCTTCCTGTTCCATCTCCATTTTTAGAACCTCCTTGTATCATAAAATCTGGAATAGTTCTATGGAAGGTAAGTCCATTATAATAACCATTATTTGCTAAACGAATAAAATTAGCAACTGTATTTGGTGCCATATCTGGATATAGTTCTACTTTTATCGTTCCATAATCTTGCACCTCAATAGTAGCTACTGGATTAGGAATGTTTTGCGTATATTTTTGATAAACTCCATAACTTACATAAGCAATTCCTACGATTAATAGTACAATTACTAGCATTCCTATTCCTCTTAATATCATTTCTTTTTTATTACTCATTATCTTCTTTCTTCCTTTCTCTTTTTTGGTAAACATATGCCAAATAATCCTATGACAAAAATATCCGGCACTTTTGACAGATTATAATATTAGATTATCAAATACAAATTGTTCTTGCATTCTTTTTAATGATTGCTTTATTGTTTTTGCTCTTACTTCTCCTATTCCTTCTACATCATCTAATGCTGGTATATCTGCTGCTAATATATGTTGGAAGGATTTAAAAGATTTCACTAAATTATCTACAATATTACTTGGCATTCGTGGTATTTTGCTTAGGATACGATATCCTCTTGTATATACGCCTACCTCATCATAATTATCAAAATCTTCATAGCCAAGCAATCTTCCTATGGTTTGTACTCTTTTTAAATCTTCTAATGGTAAAGAACTAATCTCTTGCAGTACTTTTTCTGCGGTTCGCTTTTTACCTGGTGCAATATAGTCTTTTATAATTAATAGTTCTTCTTTTTCTAAATCGCCCACTAATTCTTCTAACTGCATTTCTAGTAGTCTTCCTTCTTCTCCTAATTCATCTACTGCTTTTTGTACTTCGTCTACTACTTTCATAACCATTTGTGCTCTTTGAATGGCTACGATTACATTTTCTAATGTAACAATATCATTAAATTCATATTCATTTAAAAGGCTTAGTTTACTATCAAATACTTTTTTATATTTTTCCACAGTTTGCAGAGCTTGATTTGCCTTAGAAATTACTTTTGCTGTATCTTCTAATACATATCTTTCATAACCTTTAAATATGGTAATAATATTTCTTCTCTGCGAGATACTAATTACAATTTCTCCCGTTTGTTTTGCGGTACGTTCTGCTGTTCTGTGTCTAGTTCCTGTTTCTGTTGTGGTGATATCAGAAGATGGTATTAATTGTGTATTTGCATATAGAATTTTCTTAAAATCTCCACTTAAAATAATGGCTCCATCCATTTTGGCTAGTTCATATAATCGAGAGGAAGTATAATCTACATCTAAACTAAATCCTCCATCTACAATTTCTAATACTTCTTTACTATCTCCTATGACAATTAATGCTCCTGTTTTTGCTTTTAGTATATTTTCTAGCCCATCTCGGATTGGAGTTCCTGGCGCAATTAACTTTAATACATCTGTAATAGAAAGTTCTTTATTTGTTGTCAATGCTTTCCACTCCTATTCTTCTTTCTTACCTTTTGGGTTTGTATATAATACTTTCAAGGCATCTTGTATATTCTTCACGCCTATTATATCTAATTTGTAGGAATCTTTCAATAGTTTTTTGTTATTTTCTGGAATCATACATTTTTTAAAACCTAATTTTTCTGCTTCTTTTAATCTTTTTTCTATCATGTTTACTGCTCTTACTTCTCCCGTTAATCCTACTTCTCCCATAACCACTACATCTGTTGGAATACTGATGTTTTTAAAACTAGAGGCCACTGCTAAAATTACTCCCAAATCTACTGCTGGCTCTATAATACGTATACCACTTACTACATTTAAATACACATCTTGAGAACTTAAAGCCATACCCGCTTTCTTTTCTAATACTGCCATCAAAAGAGTTAATCGATTATAGTCAATACCGTTAGCCATTCTTCTAGGTAGTCCAAACACAGTAGATGCCGTCAACGCTTGTAATTCAATTAAAAGAGGTCTTGTTCCTTCCATGGTAGCTACAATAACAGAACCTGCTGGGTTATCATCTCTTTCAGATATTAGCACAGAAGAAGGATTGGTAATTTCCACCATACCTTCATTTTGCATTTCAAACATACCCACTTCATTGGTAGAACCAAAACGATTTTTCACTCCTCTTAAAATACGATAAGAAAAATAACGTTCCCCTTCCAAATAAAGAACCGTATCTACCATATGCTCCAAAACTCTTGGTCCTGCAATATTTCCCTCTTTCGTTACATGTCCTATAATAATAGTAGTAATTTCTTGTTGTTTACAAATTTTCATAATACGAGCTGTAATCTCTCTTACTTGGCTTACAGTACCTGCTGCTGATGAAATCTCATCACTATACATTGTTTGGATAGAATCAATAATCACAAGCTTAGGCTTGATTTGAGAAATTTCATCACTAATGACATCGATATCTGTTTCTCCAAAAAAAAGAATATCTTCATTTTGGATACCTAATCTATCTGCTCTAATTTTTATTTGCTGAGCAGACTCTTCTCCGGAAACATAAAGTACTTTTCCCTCTCCTTTTATTTGATTACAAATTTGCAGAATAAGAGTAGATTTACCAATACCAGGTTCTCCTCCAAGCAAAACAAGAGAGCCTTTTACTAAACCTCCTCCTAATACTCTATCCAATTCTCCCACTCCAGTAGAAATACGTGGAGACTCTTTTGCCTCCACACTATTTAAACTAGTTGGCTTGGCAGCATTTGACTTTTTATCAGCCAAGAAGCTGCCATCTGCAGCTTTGGCTACCTTTTCCTCATAAAACGTATTCCATTCATTGCAAGCTGGGCATTTTCCAAGCCACTTTGCTGACTCATATCCACAGCTACTACATACAAAAACTGTTTTTGCCTTTGCCATTTTTCACTCCTTTTGTCCTTTTGAATGGGACACCCCGAAATTTTTGTCGGATTTTGGTCCATCTATAAGGTGATTCATTAGCCCTATGCTATATAGTGCGGTAATATACATAGCATGTGACCAACCAAGTCCAATTACCCACTTGGATTGTAGGCTTGCATTATCTATTTGTTCCGCTAACAATCCATGTTTGGTTGCTGTATCTGTTACGAACTCTATACATTTTCCAGCTTTTTCTTTTTCTCCTACTTGTAACCAGTATAGCGCCATCCACAAAGTGGCTATTGGCCATGGATTATTTCCTCCTATATAGCTATCATTTTCAAAGCGTACATAACCTCCTGTATAAGTTCTTAATGTTAAATCTATTTTTTCGATGGTATTTTTTACTTCTTTCTCGTTTGGATCTAACATTCTAAATGGAGTAACTGCTCCTAATATGCTAATATCTAATATTTGATCTTTATTATTTCTTCTTAATACTTTTGTTTCTTCATCACACAAATGTGTTAAGCAATATTTTCTAACTCTTTCGCCATATTGTTTTACACTCTCTATTTTTTCCTGTTCTTCTTTTTGTTTTTCTGAACTTGTATTTTTCTTTTCTCTTAAGTTTTCATAAATATGTTCCATTGCTTCAAATGCACCAAAAATAGCTGCTAAAGAATACAAATGAATTCCTTCATGCATTTCCCACAAGTCATAACTTTCGTTTTTCACAAATCTTTCTTGCTGCATTTCATTTTTTCTTTCTTGCACACATTCCCCTGTAATGTAATCTATGTATTTTTTTAAATAATTGATGGCTTTTTCGCACATATCTAAGGTTTCTTTTAAAAATGCTTTATTTTTTGTATTGTAATAATGCACATACACACCAAATACAACACTAGCTGTTTCGTCTATTTGATATCCCCAACATGGCGCCAATCTTCCATCTGTAAAGAATCTTTGTTCCCACATTCCGTTCTTGCTTTGTGTATTTTTACTAAATACCGTATAAAACTTTTCTATATCTTCATACATTTTTAGAATATCGGATGCTTTTGCTGTAAATACAGCATCTCTTGGCCAACAATAAGAATATCTACCAGATTTGTCTTTTTCTTCATCTACTTCCAATGCTGCTGAAATACCTCCCGTTGTATGGTTTTCTAATAGAGGAAATAATAAAATCGTTCTAGTATAAATATTTTTTACTTTCTCAAATTCTCCTTGTTTATGAGAATTTAATACTTCTTTCCATTTTTCTTGTTTTCCTTCTTCTAATATCTTTAGCCCGTCATGCTGTTTGACATATTTTCTCCAATATTTTTTTGCTTTTTCTAAAGCTTTATTGGTATCCATTTTTCTAATTGTCTCTATTTTTTCTTTAATTTGGTCAAAAGCATAAATTTCTCTGTTGTTATTGATGTAGACAAATATTTCGAATTCTTTTGTTTTTCCTGGCTCTATTTTTCCCACCGAGAAACTAACACCTGAGTCTCTTGCCATTCCTATATAATCTTTATCACACAATACTCCATTTTTGATTTCTTCTCCACTATTATTTAGTCTATATCCTTTTATGGGCAATTTGGAAAAGATAGAAAATGTATAATTGTGGCTATATTGCATTAAAATATTGTCTTCTACTTTTGATCCCACCATGTTATTAAAACTAGATAATAATTGTGAATAAATAAGAAAATCTACATCCAATGCAATACTATTATGATTTGTCATCGCATATTTTCTGATATAGACATTTTGGTCCACTGTTACAAAATCTGTCTGCAAGATTTCTAAATTAAAGTAAGTATTCTCTATTTGTGTATTTAACACATTGGTGTTTTCTGAATAATATTGACTATATTGATTGTTGATGTCATCATGTAGATAGATAAGTGCTGAATCATTTACTTTTACTCCTGCTTGCAAAGTTTCCACAAATTGTCTACAATCTCTATTGGGATAAAACAATCTTAGTAGTTCTCCTTTTTCGCTAAAACTAATCACCATATTTTCATTTCCTACAAAAGCTTGGTTCAAATATTTTTTTCTCATAAATACCTCTCTTTTGGGCTTCTAGCCTTCTTTTATTCTTTCTAACTTTCATCTAGTTCTAATTATTTTGATTATCTGCCGATTCTACTACCTTTAAAATTTGCCTCTCTAATTCTTGCATACGTACATTTATTTTTTCAATCTCTTCATCTCTTTTTGCTTCATCTTCTATTTCTTCCTGTACAATACCTGCCATCTCTTCTATTTCTTCTTTTAAGTTTTGCAAACGATTTAACACTTCTAAACGCAAATATCTCTTGCCATATTCTTTTGCTTCTTTCATTCTTCCTAATCTGCTTACTTCTTCAGCTAGTTCATATTCCTCGCCATATTCTGGTATAATTACTGGAATTTGCGTTGTTCCCTGTATTTTCTGCTTCAAAACTACTTGACCTTCTGGCTCTCCATGTACTAAAAAGATAGTTTTTGGCTTTCTTATAAAAGAGTAAATGAAATTCAATAACCATTCTTGGTCTGCATGTCCTGAATATCCTTCTATATATTCTATTCTAGCATTTACTGCCACTTCTTCTCCAAAAATCTTCACAGTTTTGGCACCTTCTACTATTTTTCTACCTAAAGTTCCTGGTGCCTGATAGCCTACAAATAGAACTGTGCTATTTGGATTCCATAAGTTATGTTTTAAATGATGCTTAATCCTTCCCACTTCGCACATACCACTGGCAGATATAATAATGCAAGGCTCTTTTTTTTCATTCAGTGCCTTTGACTCATCTGCAGTCTGTGTGAATTCTAATCCTGGAAAATCTAATGGATTATCTCCACTTTTAATAACTTCCTGTGTCTCTTCATCAAATAAATTCATATTTTTCTTAAAAACTTCTGTTGCAGAAATAGCAAGTGGACTATCTACATACACTTTGCTCCTCATTAAAGTTTGATATTTTTCTTTAAAGTTTTCTTCTTTTTGTTCTTCTTTTAATTGATTTAGCTCATATAATATTTCCTGTGTTCTTCCTACTGCAAAAGAAGGGATAACTACTGTTCCTCCTTTATCCAATGTTTCTGATACTACATTTAAAAACATTTGTGCTTTTTCATCATTTCTATTATGTAGTCTTCCACCATAAGTAGATTCCATAATTAAATAGTCTGCATCTTCTATCATCGTTGGTGAGGATAATAGTGGAATATCATTATTTCCTAAATCTCCTGTAAATACTGCCTTCGTTGTTTTTCCCTCTTCTTTTGCCCAAACTTCTATAATGGCAGAACCTAACATATGACCAGCATCATTAAATCTTACATGAATGTTTTCATCAATATCTATAATTTGGTCATATCCAATAGGATGAAATATCTCCATACACCTGATAGCATCTTGTGCTGTATATAGAGGTGGTAATTCTTTCAGTCCTTTTCTCTTTCTTTTTCTATTTTTCCATTCAACTTCCATTTCTTGTATATGGCCACTATCTGGAAGCATAATACTACATAAATCACAAGTTGCTTTTGTTGCATAAATAGGGTTCCTATAACCTTCATTATATAGTTTTGGAATTCTTCCCGAGTGGTCTATATGAGCATGTGTTAACAACATAAAGTCTATTTCCGGAACAGAAAAAGCAAATGGCGCCTCATTTTCCCACTCTTGTTCTGCCGCTCCTTGATACATGCCACAATCCACTAAAAATTTTTTTCCTGCAGCTTCTACTAAAAAATTAGATCCTGTTACCGTTTTGGTAGCTCCTAAAAAAGTAATTTTCATATTTCTATTCCTTTATTTTTTATTTACAATCCATTTTTTATTTCATAATATATTTTGACTTAAGAAGGATTGCATCAGCAAACTTAAAGTTACTTTTTAAGAAAATAATTTTATCTTTTTATTTAATTTGACACTTAGCTCTGTATTTTGTTTTAGTTTTTCTTCTACTTTTCTCTCTAATATGTTTTCGTCGTAAGATTCAATCGATAAAATTCCTTCTTTATATTTCATTTTTAAATAAATATTTTCCATTATGATAATTTTACTAGCAAAAAGTTGTTGCAAAATGAGATAATTTGTTTCTTCCTCTTCACTTACTTGTTCTAATACTTTCTTTTCACAAGCTTTTTGAATGCAAGTTTTTTGTAATATTTCTCTTTGCTCTAGCGCTATGTTTGTAGTTCCCATAAATCCTTGTGGAGTTGGAATATAATAGCCATAGCGTAGTAAATAAATAAAATCTGTTATTTGCTTCTTTGTCTCTAACTTTTCTAATTTCTTTTGCAAAGCCCCTATAAAAACTTCTTGCCATTTTTCTAAAAGTGTATCTATATATGGGGTTTGCTCTTCTATTCCTATTTCTTCCCAAAACTTTTTTTCTTGCTCTAACTTTTTCTGATTTTCTACAAATTGTTTTGGTTCTATAGAACTATTAATCTGCTTTATTTTTTCCATGCACTGCTTTCTTTCTTTTTCCAGCCTATCTACTAAATGGCTAATACTAAATATTTTTTCTTTGTTTGGTAATTTACTATTTCTGCTAGTATATTCTTCTCTTAGCAGAGCATCGTCATTGATAATGGTATCCATTTGTCTAATCTTTTTAGCAATTTCTTTTTTCTCTTTTGTCTTATTTTCAATATAGTTTTCCTTATTTTGCATTTCTTCTAAATTTTCTACTACTTTATGGTATTTTTCACTTAGCCTATCTCTTTCTTCTGGATGATCTTTTATGAAAATGCCAATCCATAATTGATATAGTAACATCAGCATCTGTGCTACCAATTCTTCTCCATACTTTTCTTCCATACGTTCTTTCATTTCTTGCAAATAATCAATTGGCTCATTTTCCATATAGATATTATCAAAATTTTTATTACTTAAAATATTATTCACAGGCTTTTCTATATCCTCTTCCTCTTCTTCTGGAACTGTCTCTTCTTTATTCACCCATGCTCTCATAAAGTTTTCTCCCAGCAATATTAATAAGTCTTGATAAATGACATGATAATATAAATTTCCCATTTCCTTGGTCACAATATCCCACGACCAACCATTAAAATCACGGATTACTTCTACTTCATTCATAATAGAACCTTGTTTTAAAAATTCTGCTACAGATGGTGCAATCATCTCGTAAGTTTCTAAAAAGGTATTTTCCTTTTGTGCCATAGAAAAGATAGCTTCTAGCATCACTTTTTCATTTTGATAACTGATAATTTTCCCATTTTCTTTATCTACTAAGAAATTTTTTCCTTGCAATATTTCACATTCTTTTGTATACGGTTTTACAAATTCAATTTCCTTACATTGTTCTTCTATAATTTGAATTATATTTTTAACATATTCTTTTTTCTTCTCTACATTCCTTTTTACTGTTTCATAATCTGCATAAGCATTTTCAATTTTATAGAGCATGCTTAAAAGAAGGTTTTTTACATCCTCTGAAAAAGCCTTCTTCTCTAATACTGCCTCTAATTCATTATTATAATTTCCTATCCTACTTATCTTGGAAAAAATATCTTCTTTTGCCATTCTTTTTTCCTTTCTTTCGTAAGTTTTTGCATTTTTATTCTTTTTTATGCATTTTCTTTTGTTTTACTCTTCTATTTCTTCTGGTGATGTAGACATTTTTAGTTCTGCTAGTCTTTCTTTCGTTAATAATACTTCTCGTGGTTTACTACCTTGGTAACCAGAAATAACGCCTCTTTCTTCCATTTGATCTATAATTCTTCCTGCTCTTGCATAACCTACTTTAAATCGTCTTTGAATAAAGGAGGTAGAAGCTTGTCCTGTTTCTACTACTACATCAATGGCCTCCATTAATAATGGATCTGTGTCATCTTCTTCCATACTTTCTGCTTCTAATTCTTTATCTGACTTATTGGCATTTTCTATACTTTGTATAATATCTTCACTATAGCTTACTTCTCCGTTCGCTTTTAAGAAATCTACTATTTTTTCTACTTCTGCATCTGATACGAAAGCTCCTTGAATTCTAGTTGGTTTTGGTGCTCCAGATGGATAAAACAGCATATCCCCTTTTCCTAATAATTTTTCTGCACCTACCATATCTAAAATGGTTCTAGAATCCACTTGTGAAGATACGGCAAAAGATATTCTAGAAGGAATATTGGCTTTAATAATTCCTGTAATAACATCTACAGAAGGTCTTTGTGTAGCTATTACTAAATGCATTCCTGCTGCTCTTGCCTTTTGTGCTAAACGGCAAATAGAATCTTCTACATCTTTTGCTGCTACCATCATTAAATCTGCAAGCTCATCTATAATAATGACAATCTGTGGTAATTTTCCAATTCCACCTTCTTTTGCTACTGCTTCGTTGTATCCTTTTAAATCTCTTACACCTTTTGCTGCGAAAGTGGCATATCTGTTTTCCATTTCTTGTACTGCCCAAGCAAGTGCTCCTGCTGCTTTTCTAGGGTCAGTTACTACTGGAATTAATAAGTGCGGTATTCCATTGTAAACAGATAATTCTACCACTTTTGGGTCTACCATTAATAGTTTTACTTCGCTTGGTTTTGCTTTATAAATAATACTAGAGATTAATGTATTAATACATACACTTTTTCCGGAACCTGTAGCTCCTGCAATAAGCACGTGTGGCATTTTCGCAATATCTGTTACTACTTCTTTTCCTGCTACATCTTTTCCTAAAGCAAAAGCAAGTTTTGATTTATGGTTTTTAAAAGTATCTGTATCAATAATCTCTCTTAAATGTACCACTTCGTTCTCTTTATTTGGTACTTCAATTCCTACTGCTTGTTTTCCTGGAATAGGTGCTTCAATTCTAATGGTTTCTGCTGCTAGGTTTAAAGCAATATCATCGGCAAGGTTGGCAATTTTACTAACACGTACGCCCTCTGCTGGTTTTAATTCGTATCTTGTAATAGCTGGTCCTACCGACACATTTTCCACTTTTGCCGAAACACCAAAACTATATAATGTTTTTTGTAATTTTGTTGCCGTATCTGTTACTGCCTTTTTTCCACCTTTTAATGTTCTTTTTTCTGGTTCACTCAATATTTCAATTGGTGGGAATTCATAATTTTCATCTTCCACTGTCATGGTATGTTCTAGTGTTAACACTTCTTTTACTTTTTCTTCTTTTGTTTCCTGCTCTTGTTTAAAGAGGTTTGCCTCTATCGTATTAGGAGAAGATTTCTCTGGTTCTTTTTCCATCATTAATGGTACAATATCTTCTTTTTCATGATGGTATTTCTTTAATTTAGAAGATTTCTTATCCTCTTCTTCTAATCCACTTAAATTGATGGTTAACTGCTCTTCGTCAATTTCCATTGCTTTTCTTTTCGCTTCTTCTTTTTCACGAAGTCTTCTTTCTCTTGCTGTTTCTTTATGCTCTATCTCATCCGTTTCTATTTCTTCTACCTGTTTTCTATTGTTTTTACTATGTTCTTTTCTCTCTTGTTTCCTTTCTTCTGCTCTTTCTTCTCTTCTTGCTACCACTTTATCTACTATGTTGGAAATGATTTCAGATGGTTTTATTGCAAACATAAAGATAAGTAGAATACAAGCTACACCTATTGCTAATACAACAGTTCCTGATGTACCTAATAAATTGATTAGTGGGGAAGCAATAATAGTTCCAATTACGCCTCCACCTATATCTCTTTCCCCTAAATAATAAGCCTGCTCTGCCATTGCTTGGTAATCATCTGATTGTGTAATATTTCCTGTAGAAATTTGAAAAACACTCATTACTACCGCTACACATAATAAAAAGATTGCATATTGTATTAATTTTGTATATAATTTGTCTTTCCCATCATAAGCTAAATAGATGGCAATGGCAAAGGTTCCTATAGGAATAATATATTTAATAATTCCCATAATACCTCCTAGCATTGGACTTAATGTCTCCCCTAAAAAGCCTGATTTTGTATAAATAAGCACCATTAATAGAATGCTTAAAATAAGCATTCCTACTACTGCTACATCTATATTTATTTTGGATTGTCTCTTTCTTCCTCTTTTTCCTCTCGCCATGGCTGCCTCCTGTATATTTCCTTTTTTTACATTCTAATTCTATCATTCTCCTTTTTCTTTTGCAACTATTTCAAACAAAGTTTTAGGTAATTTTTCAAAAGAAAAATTTTATTAAAATATATTGTAGAAGTATTATGTATTGATGAATTTAAAGTGAATACAGAATATTCCAAATATCAAGTTTCTCTAATGGATGGGAAAACAGGAAAACCAATTAATATTATTAAATCTAGATACAATGTTTAAATACTTGAATAAAAAAGGAATTTAGAATCAGATATATCATCATTAAGAAGTTGTGCAAAAACATATTTCAATTGGATAAAAAGGATAAGGAATGTATTAAAAGTTCCATATTCTAACGGAGCAATGAAAAGATATAACAACAAAATAAAGACATTTAAAAGATAGTCTTTGGATTTAGAAACTTCTCACATTTAAAGCAAGGATTTTAGGCGCTTTTTCATTTGCTTTTTTAACTCATAAAAAAAAGCCGGGATAGAAATACTTTTCAGCTATTCTCCCCCAACTATTGACAATGAACCTATTATTTGGTGCTTCGAAGTGGAATCGAACCACTGACACAGGGATTTTCAGTCCCTTGCTCTACCAACTGAGCTATCGAAGCATTTTATTAATTTCTATAAATTTAAAAAAATGGCGACCTGGAACGGGCTCGAACCGTCGACCTCTAGCGTGACAGGC
>CAMMAC010000019.1 GCA_946493085.1 uncultured Clostridiaceae bacterium | reverse complement strand
AGTAGATAGCGAAGGAAATGTAGAAGTAAGATTAAAATTATTAAATGAAATTGGAAGTCAGCCTACAGTAATTACGAATTTTGATGATATAAATTCTACCGTTACGAAAAGTAACAACGGTACATAAAGATTTAAGTGAAAGAATTTTAAAGATAAATCCTGCATTAGCAGTAGAAGTGAGAAAAATATTGGATGAAAATAAAGCAGAGAGGCATATTAGAGGAGGGATGGCAACAAAATTAAAATATAGCCATAAAAATGATTTGGCAGGGTGAAGTTTTGGAAGTCTTTGGAAAAAGACTTCCTTTTTCGGGACTTCTATGATATAGTGTAGGCATAAAAATAGAGGTGATGAAAGGTGATTGATTTACACATACATACAACTTATTCAGATGGAGATAAGAGTGTAGAAGAAATATTGAAAATGTGCGAAGATAAAAAATTAGAATACATATCAATAACTGATCATAATACTTGTAAACAATATAATGATAAAGCGTTAAAAAACAATAAAATTTTTAGTGGTAAAATAATAAAGGGAACAGAATTGAATGCAGTATTTCAGGATAAAAATATTGAAGTGTTAGGCTATGATATAAATCCTAATATAATAAATGAATGGTGCCAGGGATATTATTCAGAAGAAAAATTAGAGGAACAACAAGAAATATGCTATAGAAGATTATTAGATATATGCGATAAACAAGGACTAAAATATGATGAAAGCAAAATAATAAAACCTAAAGCAACTGGATATGTAGAAATTTCAATTTATGAGGAACTGATGAAACATAAAGAAAATTACAAAATATTGGGAGAATTTACAGAATCTCTTGGTGTGTTTTTTAGAAAAGGTTTGGCAAATCCAAAAAGTACTTATTTTGTCAATCGTATAGAATTTAGACCAAAGTATAAAGAAGTAATAGACATTATCCATAAATCTGGAGGAAAAGCATTTTTAGCACACCCATTTGAATATAAATTTAAAGATACAATGGAATTTATAAATGATTTAAGGAAGGAAAAAGAACTGGATGGTATAGAATGTTTTCATCCATCAGCAAATACAGAACAAAGAAATATATTAGTAGATTATGCTAAAAACAATGATTTATATATGTGTGGTGGTAGCGATTATCATGGAAGTTCAAAACCAGATATAGAAATAGGTGCAGGTAGAGGAGATTTAAGTATTTCTAAAGAAATATTAAATTGGTTATAGGATATAAATGTTAGTATTGTTAAAGAATTGGCTTTATTATGTTGGATGAAATAATTAAAAGTTGCAGATATGTTGCTGACAATAGATATAGATAATGTGAAGGAAAATTATAAAATATTATAGGAGATTAAGTTTATGGCAAATATAAATTTTTTAGAGAATGAAGTTATCGAATTTAAGAAAACTACAGGAGAATTAAAAGAAGGAATTATTTCTATAGTATCAATTTTAAATAAACATCAAAGTGGAAAATTATACTTTGGAATAAAAGATAATGGAGAGATAATTGGACAAGATGTATCAAGCAAAACTATAAGAGAAGTTTCAAAGGCAATATCTGAAAATATAGAACCAAAAATATATCCAAAAGTGAATAAAATCAAATTAGATGACAAAGAATGTATATTAATTGAATTTGAAGGTGATGACATTCCGTATTTGGCTTTTGGACGAGCATATATGCGAGTTGGAGATGAAGATAGACAACTTTCAATGAAAGAAATAAGAAAAATAATTTTAAAAGATGAGAATGAAATAGATAAATGGGAAAGCAAAGTATCTGACTATACAATTGATGCTATTGATGAAGAATTATTAAAAGACTTTATAGAAAAAGGTAGAAAGGCAAAAAGAATCAATTTCCCATATACAAACAAAGAACAGATATTAAAGAAGTTATCTTTAGTAAATAAAAATAATGAACTATTAAATGCAGGATATATTTTATTTGCAAAAGAAGCAAAACTTGAAATGCAGATGGCTATTTTTGCAACAGAAACCAAGTTGACCTTTTTAGATATAGATCAAGTTTTTGGTAATGTTTTTGAATTAATAGAAGTTGGCGAAAGTTATATAAGAAAAAATATTAAGTGGCCTGTTAATTTTAAAAGTGGAAGTATGGAGAGAGTTGAAATACCAGAGATACCATTGGAGGCTATAAGAGAAGCAATAATAAATTCACTTATACACAGAGATTTTAAAAACCCAAAAAGCAATGAAGTTGCAATATATAAAGACAGAGTAGAAATATTTAATCCTGGAGAGTTTCCAGAGGGATATAAGCCAGAGGATTTTATTGATGGAAAAGAAGGCTCTATGCCAAGAAATCCATTGATTGCAAATACATTGTATTTATCAAAAGATATTGAAAAATGGGGCTCTGGGTTTAGAAGAATTGCAGAGGCATGTGCAAAGGCAAAGGTAAAAGTAAAATTTGAAATTAGAAAAAATGGATTTATGGTGATTTTCTATAGAAAGACTGATGAAGAATTATATAATTTAACACAAAATGATACAAAAAATGTAGCATTAAATGATAAAGATGTAGCATTAAATGATAAAGATGTAGCATTAAAATTAAAAGAACAATATCCAAAATTAAGAAAAGTGTATGTTGATATTATAAAAGTAATTTTTGAAAATAAAGATATTACTCAAGAAGAAATTGCTGATAAGTTAAGTAAAACTAGAAATTCAATTTACAGAAATACTAAAACTTTAAAAGATATGGGAATATTAGAAAGAGTAGGTTCTAAGAAAAAAGGATATTGGAAAATAAATATATAAAGATTTACATAGAGACAAAAAAATCTACCTTATAGCGGTAGATTTTTTTTTGGCAAAGCATTAAAAACTGCCTTGATTTCTTCTTTGTTCTTTTCTTGCTTTTCTACAAACAGGACACCTTTGTGGCTCATTTGTAAATCCTTTTTCAGCATAGAATTGTTGTTCCCCTACAGTAAAAACAAACTCCGTACCACAATCTTTACATACAATAGTTTTATCTTCCATAACAGATTACCTCCTTCTTAAAATTCTAGATTTAATATCTTTTGACAAAATTCTCCTTACAAAATTTAAGTCTTTCATTCTAGAAGGAAATAGTCTACTTAATAATTAAAAATATTTAAACTTCTTTCATGAAGCCAAATTTACTATATCATAAAAAGAAGAGAAAAACAAGGAAAAATAAAGTAATTTCTCCTAAAAAATAATGACAAAACAGCACTAAAAAACAAAAAAGACAACAAAAAATAGCACCAATCTACAGGATGCAACATATTTTATAGTAAAGCAAAATGTATGAGGTGGTATTGTGAGAAAAATTAGAAAAGGAGATATTGTAGGTCGTATTTCTTATGGAAAAGATGTCGTATTTGAAGTAACAAAAATCATAAAAACCAGCAATGGAGTAGAATTTGCTATTTTGAAGCGGTTTAACGCACAGAATTGTGGCAGATAGTCCCTTAGAAGATTTGGAAATTATGGATAAAAGAACGATAGAAGACCGTATGCAGGCATTAGAGCAAAAAATAACCAATCGAATTCAAACTTGTTTGCAAAATCCTAAGTATTGTATGTACCACCCAAAGAAGGTGTTGTGGTGGGGAGAAGAAACAAAGCGTAGTGTAAAAACGATAACAATGGGAAGAATTTTGCATTTAGATGGAGACAAAAGATATAGTGAAAAATCCATTCGTTATTATAAAAGTTTAGGATTAGATGCTATTGTAAAGAATATTCCAGAGAATAGACAAGCAAATTATGTAGTAGGACTTTTAGAAAAATATCAGCCAGATATACTAGTAGTTACAGGACATGATGGAATGATAAAAAAAGGAACAGCTTTTAATGATGTATATAATTATCGTAATTCTAGGCATTTCATAAGTAGTGTAATGGAAGCAAGAAAATGGGAGAAAAAAAAGGGAAGTTTAGCCATTTTTGCAGGGGCATGCCAAAGTTATTATGAAGGAATTATGGGAGTAGGTGCTAATTTTGCCTCTTCCCCTGCTAGAATTATGATAGACTTTATAGACCCCCTTATTGTAGCAGAAAGAATTGCTACCACAGAAAATACCAAGTATCTTACCATTCGAGATATAGAAGAGGAATTACGAGATGGTAAAGAAGGTGTAAGCGGAATAGGAGCAATGGGAAAGAAAAGAATTATATTGTAACATTTTTGTTACAAATTAGTCATAAAAATGTAACAAAGTTAAGAAAATGGCTAAAAATAAGGATTTACGGGAAACGACAGAAAGAAAACCTTTTTGACATTTTCTGCATTTTATGATAGGATAAAGCTATCTTAGAAAAGTAGGTGGTTAATCAATGATTTGTAAAAGTGATATAACAAATCTAAAAAGTGATATTGGAGATATCATTGGACAGAAAGTTATTGTCAAAGGATCTTTAGGAAGGAGCAAATCGTTTGAAAAGGAAGCAACTATTGAAAAAGCTTATCCTAACATTTTCGTAGTAAAATATGAAGAAAACGAAAGAAATGTTACCTATAGTTATACAGATGTGTTAACAAGAACAGTAGAAGTGGAAGTTTTTGATGGTGAAAACTATTGTCCACTTATCCCACCAGCTATGAATGTAAAAGCATAGGTGAAATAGAAAAAAGTGAAAAATTCCTAAGTACTTAGGAATTTTTTTTGTGCCATAACATATACATAGAAGTAATAAAAAATAAAGGAGGTAGTCGTTATGGCAGACGAGGTAGCAGACAAAGAAAAACTTTGTATGAATCAGCTTATTGCATCTAAAATAGATAGTCTCATGGTAGAAGAAGATTTTGTTGTTCCAGATGTAAAGCCAGACATATTAAACACAATAAGTACCAATGGAACGGTATGTATAGAGAAAAAAGAAATTTTAGATGGGAAAATAAAAATAGAAGGCAAAATAGAGATGTATATTATGTATATGGCTGATGAAGAAAAAGCAGGAGTAAGAAGCTTTCATACAACACTTGACTTTGTAAAAACAATGGAATTAGAAAAAGCAAAAGAAGGAAATAGATTAGAAGCAAAAGTGAATTTAAAATCATTAGAATGTAGGGTTTTAAATGGTAGAAAAGTAAATGTAAAAGGTGTATTAGAAGTAGAAGCAAAACTATTTTCCAATGAAGAAATAGAATTTATGAAAGACTTAAATACTGTAAAAGATATTCAATTGTTGAGAGAAGATATGACGGTAAGTTCTCTATTAGGTACGGGAAATAGTAGAGTATACGCAAAAGATACGATTATGATAGATAATATAGATGAACTAGCAGAAGTGATGAAAGTAAAGGTAGCCATTCAAAACAAGGAAACAAAAATCAGCTATAATAAAGTACTTACAAAAGCAGATGCAATTGTAACCATGCTATATTTGAGTACAGATAACCGCATCAATTGTGTTTCTAGTAGTATACCAGTAATGGGATTTATTGATATGCCAAACGTGACAGATGAAAATCTTTGCGAAGTGAATTATGAAATTAAAAATATGTTAGTAAAACCAAATAGCATAGAAGAACATTCTGTATATGTAGAAATAGAGATGGAGTTAAATTGCAATGTATATGAGACAAAAGCATTAAATATGATCCAAGATTTATACAGCCCTACTGTGAATTTGATGTATGGGCAAAAAACAATTCGAGCAACAGCAGAAAAACAAATTTTGCAAGATGTATGTAATATAAGAGAAAAACAAGTGATACCAGAGTTGCAAAATCAAAAAATTTATGATGTAGATGTTTGTCCAAATATTCAAAAGCAAACGATTTTAAAAGATAAAATTTTATGTGAAGGAGAAATGGAAATTACCTTTTTCTATGGCATAGAAAATAGCCCAAGAATGCAAATGAAAAAAGTACAGCTTTCCTTTCAGCAATCTATAGCATGCAAGGATATCACACAAAGTGCAAGCATCGATACTAATATAGAAATAGAAAATCAAGATTTTGTTATTTTGCCAGATGAAAGTATAGATATAAAGATAGATATGGAGATAGAAATGCATATTACAAGAGAACAAAATGTAAGTGTGATTCAAGAAATACAAATAGCAGAAGATAGACAGGATGAAAAATATAGTATGATTATTTACTTTGTAAAACCAGGAGATACTCTTTGGAAAATAGCCAAAAGATTTAAAAGTACTGTGGACCGTATTACATGCGTAAATGAGATAGCAGATGAGAATAAAATCAATGTAGGAGAGCAATTATTTATTCCAATGGTTCGCTAAAAAGAAGGAGAAGTCCATGGAAAACAAGATTTATTCCAGAAGGCGTATGCTAATTTCTCATTGGGGCGGAGCCTACAAAAAGGGGGATGATAAAAAGAAGCGAAAGATAATAAAATTCCTTTTTATTATACTAGTAGCCATTTTTACGGCTAATATCATTTTGCAAGCTGTTAAGCCAGTTATGGAAAAACAATGCGAAACAATGGCAAAAAGTATAGCAACCAAAATTTCTAATGAACAAGCCACAATTATCATGTCCAATTATAAATATACAGATTTATGTACCATTACAAAAGACGATAATGGAAATATAGCCATGATAAGTGCTAATGTCATACCAGTGAATGAGATTATTTCTGATGTAGCAATAAAAATTCAAGAGGAATTAAATAGTACAGAAAATAGTGAATTTTCTATTCCTTTGGGAACTTTTTTAGGAAGCAAACTACTAGCAGGAAGAGGTCCTAAAGTAAGTATAAAAATGTCTACTATAGGAAGTGTTTTAACAGATTTAAAATCAGAATTTTCTTCAGCGGGAATCAACCAAACAATGCATCGTATTTATTTGGAAGTAAAATGTACAGTAGTTATTTTAACTCCATTTGAAACCATGGAAGAAGAAATCACCAATCAAGTATTGCTAGCAGAAGCGGTTATTGTGGGAACAACACCGAATACGTATTATAATTTAGAAGGTATGACAACAGAAGGATTGGTAGATGTGATGGAATAAGAAACCAGAATGTGAAAATAAGCATTCTGGTTTTTTCTAGCCTTTACAGACAATACTAATTTGTGATATAATGCAGGCGGAGAGGATAAAACATGTGGATATTGTTTATCATAATACTCATTGTTAGCATTTTTATTTTGTTATTTTCTTATTGGGTAGGTAATTTTTTCTACAAATTAGCATTAAATGTAGAAAAGTCAAAAGCATTTATAGCAAAACATCATACCAATACAGAAACACCGGAAGAAAAAAATCAAAAAGAACAAAATAAAAAATGGCTTGCAGAGCAGGCTAAAGAAATAGCGGTGGTTTCAAAAGATGGATTTCGATTACAAGGTTATCAAATACAAGGAAATCTAGACTCACACAATTGGGTAATTTTAATACATGGCTATACAGGAAACGCTAGGCAAATGGTATATGCAGCAAAAGAATTTCTAGCAGAAGGCTTTCATGTTTTAGCGGTAGATTTACGTGGACATGGAAAAAGTGAAGGAACACATATTGGGATGGGCTGGTTAGACCGATTAGATATTTTGCAATGGATACAAGAAATAATAAGACAAGATAACAAGGCCAATATTGTATTATATGGTATCTCCATGGGAGCGGCTGCGGTAATGATGACCATTGGAGAACTTTTGCCAAGTAATGTAAAAGTAGCAATAGAAGATAGCGGTTACACTTCTATTTGGGATGAATTTGCTTGGGAACTGAAAAACATATTTCATCTTCCGCCTACTTATGTATTACATTGTGCTAGATGGGTAGCCAAAAGAAAAGCAGGGTATGATATTAAGCAAGGTTCTTGCATAAGACAATTGCAAAAGACTAAGATTCCTATTTTAATGATTCATGGAACAGAAGATTCTTTCGTACCATTTTCTATGCAAGAAGAATTGTATCAGGCTGTGCAAGGGAAAAAGCAAAAACTAGTAGTAGAGGGAGCAGCACATGTAGAATCTTACCAAAAACAACCAGAGTTATACTGGAATACAATAAAAGAATTTATCAAAGAAAATATAGAATCATAAAAAATAGAAAGGAAGGAAAATGTTAGAATTAAAAGATATATGTTTTACAAGAGACAATAAAAAAATATTAGACCATGTTAGCTTAACATTAGAAACAGATCAATTTATTGCTATTACTGGACCAAATGGTTCACGGAAAATCTACTTTAGCAAAAATCATTATGGGAATAGAACAGCCAGATAAAGGAGCTATTTTTTTAGATGGACAAGATATTACTCATAAAAAGATAGAAGAAAGAGCCAATCTAGGAATTGGGTTTGCTTTTCAGCAACCAGTTAAATTTAAAGGAATTACGGTGTACGATTTATTAAAATTGTCTGCACAAAAAGAAATTACGAGAAAAGAAGCGTGTGATATTTTATCAAAAGTAGGTTTATGTGCCAAAGAGTATGTAGATAGAGAAGTAAATGGTTCTTTGTCAGGTGGGGAATTAAAAAGAATTGAAATTGCAACAGTAGCAGTAAGAAATTCTAAACTTACCATTTTTGACGAACCAGAGGCAGGAATTGATTTATGGAGTTTCCAAAATTTAATTGCTATTTTTGAAGAAATTAGAAAAATGGTAAAGGGAACAACCCTTATTATTACCCATCAAGAAAGAATTTTAAATATAGCAGATAAAATAGTGCTAATGTCAAATGGAAAAATAAAGAAAATAGGTGAGAAAGAAGAACTATTAGGAGAAGTTTTGCAAAAAGCAGATTGTTGCAAATTAGCACATAAAAAATGCAAGAAATAAGAGAGAGGAGTGATTAAGAATTTGGATAAAATAGATAAAACATTATTAGAGCAGGTAACAGGGGTAGAAGGAGAGTTTGAGGGAGCTTATAATATTCGAAAAAATGGAAAAGGAATAGAAAGAAAAATAACACCAAACATTAACATTGTTACGAAAGAAGATGTTTCTGGAATAGATGTTTATGTAAAAGAAAATACAAAATTAGAATTTGTACATATCCCAGTTATTATTACAGAAAGTGGATTAACAGATGTGGTTTATAACGATTTTTATATAGGAAAAAATGCAAATGTCATTATCATAGCAGGTTGTGGCATTCATAATGACCATTGTGACGATTCAAGGCATGATGGTATCCATCGTTTCTTTTTGGAAGAAGGAGCAAAAGTAAAATACTATGAAAAACACTATGGGGAAGGAGAAGGAACAGGAAAAAGAATATTAAATCCTATTACAGAAGTAACTCTAAAAGAAGGAAGCTCCTTAGAAATGGATAGCGTACAAATTAAAGGAGTAGACTCTACGATAAGAACAACAAAGGGGAACTTAATAGGAGATAATACCAATTTTGTCATTACAGAGAAGATTATGACACATGGAGAGCAAATGGCAAAAACTATTTTTGAAGTAAATTTAAATGGACAAAATGCAAGTACACATGTTACTTCTAGGTCTGTAGCAACAGGAAATTCTAAGCAAATTTTTGATTCCAAAGTGTATGGAAATTCAGCTTGCTTTGGACACGTAGAATGTGATGCCATTATTAAAGACCATGCAACGGTTACTTCTACACCAGAAATTACGGCAAATCATGTAGATGCTAATTTAATACATGAAGCAGCTATTGGAAAAATAGCAGGAGACCAGCTAATTAAATTAATGACGTTAGGATTAACAGAAGAACAGGCAGAGCAAGAAATTATCAAAGGGTTTTTAAAGTAAAATAAAACGTTTATAGAGAAAAGCGATACGTTTATATGGCTTTTCTCTTTTTTTGTAGAAAAAAGAGAAAAAACAGTGTATGATAAAACCAGAAGGGGGATACCAATGAAAATAAAAATTCATACCAGTTTGGTAGATAATATGCCAAAAGACGAAGTAGAAATCATGCTAAAGGCTTCCAAAGATTGCACAATGTTAAATAAAATAATAGAAAATATACAATGTATTTCTGAACAAATGGATACGATTATTGGAATGCAAAACAACAGTATTTCTATTATTCCTGTACAGGATGTTATCTATTTTTTTAGTAAAGAACAACACAATTATTGTAAAACAGAAAAAGGAGAATTTAGGCTGAAGAAAAAGATGTACGAATTAGAAGAAAATTTAGACAAAAAACAGTTCATCCGTATTTCCAATTCTTGTATTGCAAAAGACGAATATCTTATGTAATGAAATTTTTAAAAGAGAGGGGGAATTAACATGAAGAAGGTGGCAAAAAATATTTTTTTAAGTGTAGCAAGTATATTTTTAGTATGTAGTATGGTGTTTACCTTGTTTCAAATGGGAATAACAAACGAAAATTTAGAATCGATAGAGCAGAGAAAAACACAATCTATAACGACAACAACTACCATTCCGGATACACAAAGTATGCAAAACTATCATTATGGAGCAAGTTCTATTTTATCGGAGTACATTTTCTTATTTGTGATTTCACTTATTTTAGGAGGATTAATAGGTCTTATTTTATCTCTAAAAGAAAATTCAAAAGTGAAATATGTTCTATTTTTTATCATAGGGGACATGATATATACAGGAATATGGATGGGAATTCAACAAATAGCCTATAAGGCATATAATGTGAAAGAAATTTATACACTTAGTAGTTATGTAGAAGCATTTCAAAGATATTTTCTATCTTATGTATTCATTTTTGCAATCATAGTAGTAGCTGTTATTTTATATAACAAATATAAAGTAAAACAATTAAACGAAACTTTGATGCAAAATAGAGAGGTTAACTTAAAAGAGAAAAAGCCTATTTTTACGCCAAAAAGGAAAACAATCATGATTCGAACAGGAATATTGATTTTACTAATTGCTATGATAATCGGTGTAAGTATTATAGGAAAAAGAGCTATTGTATTAATAGAATATGACAAAGTGGCAAGCAAGCAGTATGATAATTATCATGTAATAGTAGATTTAAAATTTGAAAGTGAAAATGGAGAGATCCAAATAAACAGACAAGATATTTATTATAAAGATGGCATATTAAAACAAGTAGGAGACGATGGCAATATCTATTATGTGGACTTCGAGGCAAATAAGTATATCTATATACAAACAGGAACCAAAATGGCAAGTATACAAGAAATAGGAGATTATTTTTCAAAACAAATGATAGATAACTTCTTCTATGCGACGAATGCAGAGAGAATATGGAGTAATATAGAGCTTGCTTTTCAAGTTAGTGTGTCTACAGAAACGGTAAATGGAATAGAATGTGATGTGATTCAAAGAGATAATGTAAAAATCTATTTAGATAAAGAAAATCACATGCCAATTCAACGAGTAGTTTATACAAATTTTATAGTAGATGGAGAAGAAGGAGTCAATATCTCAACAGATAGTTATCAGTACGAAATCGGAACAGTAACAGATGAAGAGGTAAAAGAAGTAGACTTAACGGGATATAAGATTGAGGATAGAAGAATGGAAAATTAACAAAAAACTCGGAAATATAAAAAATTTCCGAGTTTTGAATTTTATCTTTTTGAGAATTGTGGTGCTTTACGAGCTTTTTTAAGACCATATTTCTTTCTTTCTTTCATACGAGGATCTCTTGTTAGATATCCATTAGATTTTAAAATTGGTCTGTATTCAGAATTTGCCTCATTTAATGCTCTTGCAATACCATGACGAATAGCACCTGCTTGACCAGTAAATCCACCACCTGTTACTGTGCAAATAACATCATATTTTGTAAGTGTGTTAGTAGCAGTTAAAGGTTGTTTTACAATTACTTTTAATACTTCTGAACCAAAGTATTCATCAATATTTTTTCCGTTTACTGTGATAACACCAGAACCTTCTAAAAGTCTTACTCTAGCGATTGACTTTTTTCTTCTTCCTGTGCCATAGAATGTAATTTTTTCTGTTTTTGCTTTAGCCATACTATTTTACCTCCCAAACTTCTGGTTTTTGAGCAATGTTTTCATGTTCACTACCAGCATATACTCTTAATTTTCTTACCATTTGTCTTCCAAGACTATTGTGTGGAAGCATACCCTTTACTGCAAGCATCATTGCTTTTTCTGGTTTATTTTCCATCATTACTCTTGCAGAAGTTTCTTTCATTCCACCAATATAACCAGAATGATGTTTATAAACTTTTTGGTCTAATTTTCTGCCTGTTAAAACGGCATCTTTACAATTGATAATAATAACATGATCACCAACATCCATATGAGGAGTAAAAGTTGGTTTATGTTTTCCTCTTAATAATTTAGCAGCTTCTGATGCAACTCTACCTAAAGGTTTATTAGCAGCATCAATTACATACCATTTTCTTTGAATTTCATTCTTTTTTACACTATGTGTTGTATTGTTCATGGTAATAAATACCCTCCATTCATAAAATAATTATTTATATATATGAAATCTTGCTTAAAACCACCGGGGAGAAGCTTTAAACAAAACCATATGAACGTAAAAAGAAATTTAGAAAGATGTAAAATCTCCTAAATGCTTTATTATTCTAATACAAAACTAGGAAAAAGTCAAGAAAAATGCCATAAAAAGTTAAAAAAGTATTGACAAATGCATAAAAATATATTATGATAAGTACATTCTAAGAAGAAGTTATCCACTTCTCACCTTATCTTTGTGGAAAAAGGTTATCAAACTTAAGTGTTTTTTGTAAACTTTTAAGAAAAATGAGAGTGGATTGACGTGTGTGTCAATCTTTTTTTTAGGGAAAAAATATTGGAGGTGTTTTATATCAAACAAGATTTACCAATTAATGAGCAGATTAGAGCAAATAAAGTTCAAATTATTGACAACGAAGGTAACAAAATAGGGCCAATTTCTTTAAATGAAGCATTAGATATGGCTTATGAAAAAAAATTAGATTTAGTATTAGTAGCACCAAATGCAGAAGTGCCAGTTTGTAAGCTAATGAATTATGGAAAATATAAATTTGAACAAGCCAAAAGAGAAAAGGAAGCGAAGAAAAAACAAAAAACTTTTGAATTAAAAGAAATTAGAATTACTCCTAATATAGAAGAACACGATTTTGGCTTTAAAGTAAAAAATGCTAGAAAATTTATTGAAGATGGTAATAAGGTAAAAGTAACAGTTCGCTTTAGAGGAAGAGAACTAAATTACTTAAAATTAGGAGAGGAAGAGCTAAATCATTTTATAGAAGAATTATCAGATATTGCTGTTCCAGAGAAAAAACCTTTATTAGAGGGTAAAAATATGTTTATTATACTAGCGAAAAAAACAGATAAATAAAGCTAGTAAAATATAAATTAATTAGCAAAAAGGAAAGAGGAGGAAAGATTATGCCAAAGTTAAAAACAAATAAAGCTGCAAAAAAAAGATATTCTTATACAGCAAATAATAAGGTAAAAAGAACAAAGGCTAATAGAAGACATCTTTTAGCTAATAAAACATCAAGAGCGAAATCAAGAGGAAAAGTGCAAGATGCTTATGCAGACAAAACATGTGAAGCAGGAATTAAAAAATTATTACCATATGGTAACTAAACAAACAGAGAATAAGGAAGGTGAATAAAAATGGCAAGAGTAAAAACAGCAAGAATTACACGTAAAAAACATAAAAAAGTATTAAAAAGAGCAAAAGGTTACTATGGAGCAAAACATTATAGATTTAGAATGGCAAAACAAGCTGTTATGAAATCTGGAGCATATGCTTATGTAGGTAGAAAAGATAAGAAAAGTAATTTTAGAAAATTATGGATTGCAAGAATTAATGCTGCTGCAAGAATGAATGGAACAACTTATAGTAAAATGATTGCAGGTCTAAAAAAAGCAAACGTAGTGATTAACAGAAAAATGCTTGCAGAATTAGCTGTAAGTGATGAAAAGGCATTTGCTAATTTAGCTGAAATTGCAAAAAAAGCATAAAAAAGAATAGACAATAAAAATCAATTGCGATATAATGCAATTGGTTTTTTTCATTTTTGAAAGTAGCTAAATGTTGAATAAATACAAGAAAATGACAAGGTAGTAAAAATAGAATTAATTTAATAGGGAGGGAAGAGTTTATGAGAATAGGAATAGATATTGATGGAGTATTAACAAATTTAGAGCAATTCTTATGTGACTACGGAACAAAATTTAATGTAGAAAATGACATACCAATGAAAATACAAACAGAGTATTATGATGAGAAGGAAGCTTTTTCTTGGACAGATGAGCAAGCTTTATCTTTTTGGAATCAATATCTAGAAGATTATGTAAGAAATTATCCAGTAAGGGAATTCGCAGCAGATGTGATACAACAGTTAAAACAAGAAGAAAATGAAATTTATATTATTACAGCAAGAAATGAATATGGACTTCCTCGAGAGGCAAGTGGTAAAATGCCAGAATTTACAAAAGAATGGTTAGAAAAAAATCATATTGTTTATGATAGGCTTATTTTTACAGAAGGAAGTAAATTAAAATATTGTGTGGGAAATTATATAGATGTTATGATAGAAGATTCGGAAAAGGAAGTAAAAGAAATAGAAACTAAAATACCAGTATTGTGTTTTTCCACTTGCTATAATACAAAAGCAGAGGGAAAGAATATAACAAGAGTCTATAGTTGGTACGATATATTAGATAAAATACACCAGCTAAAATGTCGAAAAAGCTAGAAACGAGCAGAAATTTGAAGTACGAAAATACTTGCAATATGGACAAATATATGGTTTAATAAATGCAGTTTGATTATGTAAAATTAGATTGCATTTATTTTTTTGTTGTAAGTTAATATTTCATACTGTAAAAAACTTTTTCGATGAACAGCATAAAACAAAAAATTATATTTTGGTGTTCTATAAAATATCTTTTATTCTCAAAAGAATATCCCAAAATTTCACAAATAAGCATAGAAAAATCTTAGTAAATGAATTTTATATAGAAAGATTTATAAAAAATGTACTTTCTTGTAAAATAAAAAGAAAAATAAAGAAAAAGAAAGGAGGGAATCGTAAACAAAAGAAAAAAGAAAGAAAACAAACTTTGACAGAGTAAATCTGATTTTATATAATAAACAAAAATTAACTGACAAGTAAAGAAAGGAGCATGTTTATGAATGATGAAAAACAATGGCAAATGTTAGAAAAAGTATTAGATAAGTTTGGTGAAAAACTGACAGGAGAAATAACAGAAAAAGTAACACAAAAAGTAACAGAAAAAGTAACAGAAAAAGTAACAGAACAGGTAGTAGGAAAAGTAATAGCATTGCTAGAACCAAGATTTGCGGAAATAGACAAAAGATTTGAGGCAATAGACAAGAGATTCGCAGAAATAGAGAAAAGACTTGAAGCAATTGAAAAAAGACTAGATGAGATGGATAAGAGATTTGAGACAATAGAAGAAACACTGGACAAGATGGACAAAAGATTTGAGACAATAGAAGAAAGACTAGATAAAATGGACAAGAAATTTGTAACAATAGAAAAGAGAATAGATGAACTAGATAAGAGATTAACAAAAGAATTGAGAGAATTAAGTCAGAGAATTGCAGTTTTAGAAGAAGAGTACGGAAGAAAATTGGATATATTATATGAAACCAGAGTAGAACAAATGGAAAAGCAAGAATTACAACAAAATGATATAAAAAAGTTGGAGCATAGAATTAGTATATTAGAATATAAACAATAGAAATTGAGGAAAACAAGAATGAGGTAGATATTTTGTCTACCTCATCTACTATTGCTTTTTCATTTTAGGTTTACTAATAAGAGAAGCTAAATAGCCAAAGAACACAGCAGCAGCTATTCCACCAGCAGAGGCTTTAACACCGCCAACGAATGCCCCAAGAAGACCTGAATTTTGTACCTCTTCTATAGCTCCTTTAGCAAGGTTTGCTCCAAACCCAGTTAGAGGAACAGTAGCACCACATCCTGCGAAATCAATAATATATTTATAAATGCCAAGGCCACCTAATACCACGCCAAGAGTAACAAATACTACTAAAATTCTAGCTGGCGTTAATTTAGTTTTATCAATTAAAATTTGACCTACAATACAGATAAGACCACCAACAATAAAACAGCGGAGTAATTGCATCCAGTCAATACTTTGTAAAAATTCCATTTGTAAAATCCTCCTTATTTTTAAGATTCAATAGCAATTGCATGTGCAATCCCAGGGATGCTTTCACCTTGTTGAGAACTAGTAGAGTTCATAAGTGCACCAGTAGCAATTAATAATAGTTTCTTAATTTTTCTTTCCTGCAATTGTTTATAAAAGTAGCCAGAGAAAATAGTAGCAATACAGGCACAACCACTACCACCAGAATGGGTATCTTGTTCTAATTTGTCAAACATAAGAACTCCGCAATCATCGTAGTTATGACTAATATTGTAACCTTTCGTTTTACATAGATCTTCTAAAATATCTTTTCCAATGTAACCTAAATCGCCTGTAACAATAGCATCATAATCACTAGGTTTTCTACCGGTGTCTTCAAAATGAGCCATCAGGGTATCAAAGGCTGCGGGTGCCATAGCAGCTCCCATATTATTAGCATCTTTAATTCCCATATCTACAATTTTGCCGGGAGTTACGTGTGTAATACAAGGTCCTTCTCCTGAACTTGATAAAATACTGCAACCTGAACCTGTAACTGTCCATTGAGAAGTGGGAGGACGTTGATTTCCTAATTCTAAAGGAAAACGAAATTGTTTTTCTGCGCTACAAAAATGACTAGAAGTAGCACAAATCACATTATTGGCGGCACCAGATTCTATAAAAATACTACCTAAAGTCATACTTTCCACAAAAGTAGAGCAAGCACCAAAAATACCGAAAAAAGGAATATTTGCATCTCTAAGACCAAAACTAGAAGAAATACATTGATTTAGTAAATCACCTGCGAAACAAAAGTCGATAGCACTACTGCTAATTCCAGATTTACTAATGGCTAAATTTACAGTTTCTTTAATGATTTTGCTTTCGGCCTTTTCCCAAGTTTTTTCTCCCCAAAATTCATCTTCTAAGCAGTGGTCAAAATAACCAGCCATAGGACCTTGTGCTTCTTTAGGGCCAACAATGGAAGCAGTCTGTATGATAACGGGTCTGTTATCTAGACCAATAGTTTGTTTACCGATTCGAGTCATAAATTATCTTCTCCTTTCGTATCATTTTAAGAATAAGGTGGCAATAATTCCTACAATAACAGATGCAGAAATACCAAATACCAAAACAGGACCTGCCACTGTAAACATTTTTCCACCTACACCCATAACATATCCTTCCGATTTATACTCGATAGCAGGTGAAACAATAGAATTCGCAAAACCTGTAATAGGAATTAAAGAACCGAGCACCAGCAAATTTTCCAATTCTATTAAAAATATTTAAGCCTGTTAAAAAGGCAGCAATACCAATTAGTACAATAGAAACTACCGTATTTGCAGATGCTGTTTCTAAGCCTTGATATTTACAAAAGTCGAAAATAATTTGTCCAATGGAACAAATAAGACCACCTACCCAAAAAGCATTAAAGCAATTTTTTAAAATGGGAGAATTAGGGGATTTTTTATCTACATATTTATTGTAAGTAGATGGTGTTTCTATAGGGTTTGTCATATTTTTTCCTCCTTATATGAGATTTTAATCTCTATCTCGATCAATCGTAAAGCTAATATCTAAATCTACAAAATATTCTGTAATTTTTTTGCCACTTACTTTAGCACGTTGATCTAAAATTTTTACATCTCCTAAATAATCAATTGTTTTAGAAGCTTCTGCAATCGTTTGCACAATAGCATCTTTCCAAGAAACTGTAGAAGAACCAGTTACTGTAATATGTTTTTCCATATTAAATCATCCTTATCTTATATAGTATTTAGATTTTTGTAGGAAAATCTATAAACCTGTTTCTATTTATATATTTTCCAAAAAAACGAAATCTATACATAAATTTGCATTGTAGATAATTTTAGAAAATATAATGAAATTTTAAAAAAATAGTTCACGAAAAAATATTTATATGGTATAGTAATAAAGTAAAGTTAAAATAATAGGAGAAAAGAGAAGGAGCACATATGAAAGCAAAAAGAATAGAAAAAAGAAAAAAAGAATCGAGTCGCATGATAAGAAAAATTTTTATCATTTGTTTATTTATAGTGGCTGTCGCAGTTGTAATGAATTTAGCACCAAATTATCGCAAAGATGAATTAGAAGGAAAATTAAAATTAATTATTAATCAAAGCGATGTTACAACAAGTTTGAAACAAGATATTTATGTAGAAGATGACATTGTTTATCTTTCATCTAAGGATATTGCGAATTTCTTTGATGAAAATATATTTTATGATAATCAATATAATCAATTAATTACAGGTTCTGATACAAAAATTGCTACTTTAAAAATAGATGAAAAGGCTATGAATATCAATAGTTCTAAAGTAAGCATTTCAGGAACGGCAAAGCATACAGAAGAAACATTTTATCTTCCTTTTTCAGAAATGGAAACAGTTTATAACATAGATGTTGTGTATCATCCAGAAAGTAACATTGTAACGGTAGATTCTTTAGATAGAGAACAAAAAATGGCAACAAGCACAAAAGATACTAATATCAAATATGTGCCAACTATTTTTTCTAAAACAGTGGATACGGTAAAACAAGGAAGTAGCATGATTTTAATAGAAGAAAGAAACGGTTGGGCAAAGGTGCGTACATCCCAAGGTATTATTGGTTATACAAAGGATTATGGAAATGTAAGAACAGTTCGTGAGCAAATGGAGTCGAAAAAGCAAATAGAAGGAAATATTAGCATGATATGGGATTATTATTCTGAGTATGCCTCAGCACCAGCAAGAACGGAGAAAATAGAAGGTGTGAATGTAGTATCTCCTACTTTTGCAACCTTAATCAGATTAGGAAAAGGTCAGATAGAAACTAATATTGGACAAGCAGGAGAAAACTATATTACATGGGCACATAATAATGGATATAAAGTGTGGGCAATGGTTTCTAATAATTCTATGAAAGAAACAACATCCGAAATATTAAGAGATTATACATTAAGAGAAACATTAATCAATAACATTGTAAAATTAACTATGGATTATGAAATAGATGGGATTAATATAGATTTTGAAAATATTTATCAAGAAGATAAAGAGTTTTTTTCTAGATTTATTATTGAATTAGCACCAAGACTTAGAGAATATGGAAAAGTATTATCTGTAGATGTTACTGCACCAGATGGTAGTGAAGATTGGTCTTTATGTTATGATAGAAATGTAATAGGAAGAGAAGCAGATTATATTATATTCATGGGTTATGACCAATATGGTGCAACATCGCCACAAGAAGGAACTACAGCAGGTGCAGATTGGGTAGAAACAAATATCAAAAAATTTTTAGGACAAGAAGGTGTAGCACCAGAAAAACTAATATTAGGAATGCCTTTTTACACACGTCTTTGGAAAGAACAAAATGGAGAAGTAGATAGTACCGTAATATCTATGAAAAATGTAGATAGTGTATTACCAGAAGGAATACAAAAAACATGGAATGAGGATTTGAAACAAAACTATGTAGAATACACAGAAGGTGGAGCAGTTTATAAAATGTGGATAGAAGATTTGGATTCTATCAAAGAAAAAATCAATTTAGTAAAACAGTATGAGTTAGCAGGAGCAGCTTATTGGGAAAAAGACATGGAATCAGATAGTGTATGGAGTATCATAGCAGAAGAATTACAAATACCATAAAATAAAAGTCATAAGAAATTATCATTTATCATATAATAGCAATATTATATGGTAGGTGATATTTTTGCAATATGTATATATACAAGAAAAAGAAAAAAGTAAGAAAATTTGGTGGCAAAAATTCAATAGAATAAAGATGGAGAAAATAGGAGATAATAGTTATTTATATACAGTCTCTCATCTAAATCACAAAAATACGCTAAAACAGTTAGAAAAGAAAATACACAAAAAACAGGGTAAAGAAGTACAAGTCATTTTTTCAAAAGAAGCAGAATTTTTAAAAAAGCAGTGGAAAGGTAAAAAAATAAATATAGAAACTTTTAAAAAGATAAGTTTACCTCTTTTATTGGACTACCTATTAGATCAAATACAAGAAAAACCACAAACACTTTTGTTACAAGATATTTATTTTTGTGCAAAGACTTTAAATGAAGAAAATAAACAGATAATAGAGTATTTTTTAGAAAAAGTAAAAACAGTAAATATAGTAACAACAGAGTTAAAATCTTTTCAAAAATTAGAAGAAAAATGTGGGAAAGAAAAAGGAATTTGGATAACTGTGTCGAATAATAAAAGGAAAAGTTTAAATAAAGCAAGATGGATTATAAATTTAGACTTTTCTGCAGAACAATTAGAAACCTATCAAATCAATAGACAAGCAATGATAATCAATTGTACAGAAGAAAAAATAACAAAAGAAAAAGGTTTTGAAGGGGTAATAGTACAAAGTTTTGATATAGAATTAGTATCGCCTGTAGAGAAAATATTAGAAGAGAAGTTTACATCCCTAGCGATAATAGCAAGTCAATTTTCATTTGTATTAGATTACGAAGAAAATGTAAGAAAATTAAAGCAAATGGGAGTAAATATTAGAAATTTGATAGGAATAAACGGAAAAATTAATCAGAAAGAATTATTAAATCATAAAAAATTCTTGACAAATAAAAATATCTAGATTAAGATAAAAAAGCGGTAAAAAAGACGCTAAAGGAGGAATTACAATGGAAGATAACAAAGAAGTATTGTTAACACAAGAAGGTTATGAAAAATTAGAAAAAGAATTAGAATATTTAAGAACAGAGAAAAGAGCAGAAATTGCGGATAGAATAAAAGTAGCTTTAGGATTTGGAGATTTATCAGAAAATTCAGAATATGATGAAGCAAAAACAGCACAAGCAGAAAATGAAGCAAAAATTGCAGACTTAGAAAATAAAGTAAGATATGCTAAAATTATAGACGAATCAGAAATAGATACCAAAACAGTACAAGTAGGAAATGTAGTAAAGGTGTTGGATATGGACTTTGAAGAAGAAGAGACTTATACAATTGTAGGTTCTACAGAAGTCGATTTATCTCAAAACAAAATATCTAATGAATCTCCTATTGGAGCTGCTTTAATAGGTGCAAAGAAAAATCAAATTGTAGAAGTAAAAGCTCCAGCAGGAATTATTAAATATAAAGTATTATCTATTACAAAATAGGAAAAGTATTTTATAAGTTGATAGTTGCAATAAGCGAGAAATTAAATGGAAAAGGGTGTTTTTTGACACCCTTTTAAATATCCAAATGTTTTCTTTTAGGAATAAAAAGCTCTACAAATTTATAATCATCCCTATTTTTTATATATAAGAAACCAATTACAGAAAAAGTGACTGCACCAATAAAATTAACAATTAAATCTTTCATGGTATCTTTAATACCAATGTCTAAATAGCCATTTTCAATCGTAGTAACAATATCATTTCCATTTGTATCTTTACTATAAATCATAGTTTTATCAATATCGTTTAAAGTAACAGGAATATTTTTTCCTTCCGGTTCTAACGTGACAGAGGAAATAGAAGAAACAATTCGATCTTTTTGCATGTCTGTTTTCACAAAAGTATCTGCTCCAAATTCAAAAAACTCCCATAAAACGCCAATTGTCATAGAAAAACAAAATGCCACTAATGCAACAAAAATAGGAGATAAATTCATATGTGTTCTTTCACTTCGGTTCAAAATATCAATTAAAGAAAAGCCAATGGCAGCACATAAAAAGCCGTTAAGAGTATGCAAAATGGTATCCCAATAATGAAAAATACCATAAAAGTTTTGAATTTCACCTAAAATTTCAGCAGAAAAAATAAATAATAAAATAATAATTTCTAAGGCGTTAGGTAGTGTAATTTTTAAAGTTTTATCTAACCAATAGGGAATTAGAAATAAAAACAAGGTTAGTACACACAAAAATACATTATCCCAATTACCATGTAAAATTTGGAAAACCATACAAACAATAACTAAGAGACGAAGTGTAATGTATACGATAAAAGTACTTTTCTTATTTTCATTATAAAACATTTTAATTCTTCTTAGCATAAACAAACCTCTCTTTCTTTTCTGCATTATATGTGATAATAAACAAGGATGCAAGTAAATCAAAGAAAATAGTTGCAAAAGCAAAAGAAAAACGATACAATAAAGTGCATAAAAAAGGAGGGATTATATTGAAAATTGAAAATCCAGAAGAATTGAAAAAAATAGCGAATAAAATACGTATCCATATTATAGACCAAGTATATGAAGCACAATCAGGACATCCAGGAGGTTCTTTATCTTGTGCGGATATTATGACCGTTTTATACTTTAACCAAATGAATATTCATGAAAAAGAGCCAGAAGCACCATTAAGAGATAGATTTGTTTTATCCAAAGGTCATTGCTCACCAGCTCTTTATGGAACCTTAGTAGAAAGAGGATTCTTAGAAGAAGAACAACTAAAAACTTTTCGCAAGATAGATGGAAACTTGCAAGGACATCCAGATAAAAATAAAGTGCCAGGCGTAGATATGACAACAGGATCTTTAGGGCAAGGCTTATCTGTAGCAAATGGAATGGCATTAAATTCTAAATTAGAACATGATGGCTATCGAGTTTATTGTTTGTTAGGAGATGGAGAAATAGAAGAAGGACAAGTTTGGGAGGCAGCTATGACAGCACATAAGTATAAATTAGATAATTTATGTGCCATTATAGATTATAACCACTTACAAATAGATGGAGATATAGAAACCGTAAAAGCCTTAGATAACTTAGAAGGAAAATGGAAAAGTTTTGGATTTCATGTACTTACCGTAGATGGACATGATATACAAAGCTTGATAGATGCTTTTACAACAGCTAAATTAACAAAAGAAAAACCAACTGTTATTATTGCAAAAACGGTAAAAGGCAAAGGAGTTTCTTTTATGGAAAATAAGGCAGGATGGCATGGAAAAGCACCTAACAAAGAGGAATACGAAAAAGCAATAAAAGAATTGAAAGGAGGAATGGAAAAATGCTAGAAAAAAAAATAGCAACAAGACAAAGTTATGGGGAAGCTTTAGCTAGTTTAGGAGAGAAAAGAAAAGATATAGTAGTTCTGGATGCAGATTTATCTAGTGCTACAAAAACCAATTTGTTTGCAGAAAAATTTCCAGAGCGTTTTTTTGACATAGGAATTGCAGAACAAGATATGCTAGGAACTGCCGCAGGATTTGCTACTTGTGGAAAAATCCCATTTGCTAGTACTTTTGCTGTATTTGCAGCAGGAAGAGCTTATGACCAAATTAGAAATAGTATTTGTTATCCTAATTTAAATGTAAAAATATGTGCCACACATTATGGTGTGAATATAGGAGAAGATGGAGCTACTCACCAAATGTTAGAAGATATAGGAATGATGAGAGCACTTCCTAATATGACCGTACTTTGCCCTTCTGATGATACACAAACCAAATGGATGATAGAAGAAATATGTAATAGAAAAGGACCAGCTTATGTAAGGTTAGCTAGAATGGAAACACCTGTTATTTATGATACCAATCAAACCTTTCAGATAGGAAAAGCGGTGCAAATAGGAGAAGGTGCAGATGCTACGATTATAGCTACAGGAGTAACGGTAGCAGAAGCCATAAAAGCAAAAGAACAATTAGCTAAAGAAGGAATTTTGGTAAGAGTATTAGATATGTATAGCCTAAAACCAGTAGATAAAGAGGCTATTATTCGATGTGCAAAAGAAACTAAAAGAATCATAACAGTAGAGGACCATCAAATTGCAGGAGGATTAGGCAGCATTGTTTGTGAAGTACTAGCAGAAGAATATCCTTGCAAAGTAGAGAGAATGGGAATTAACGATTGTTTTGGAAAATCTGGAAAGCCAGAAGAATTAATGCATGCATTTGGAATAGATGCAGAAGCAATTTATCAGAAAATAAAGGAATAGTAAAGTTACATGGAATATAAAGTACATTTTTATCTAATCATTCTAACTTACCGAATAAAATAAAAATGTGAATTTTGTGTGAATTTTAAAAAAGTAAGAAAAAGCAAGAAAAGCTTAGAAAATAAAAGAAAAAAGTCATTTTTTACTAATTTTTTTCTATCAGAAACTATTGCAAATAATTTGTTTTATTGTTATGATAAAGAAGAATAAGCAAAAAAATAAAGAAGAAATGCGAAAAAAGCACATAAAAAGGAGCTTATAAACAATGATAGAGTTTAGAAATGTAAGTAAGACCTATGAAACAGGAACAGAAGCAGTAAATAATGCAAATTTTGTAATTGAAAAAGGAGAATTTGCCTTTTTAGTAGGTCCTTCTGGTTCAGGAAAATCCACATTAATAAAAATGATATTAAAAGAAGAAAATCCAACATCGGGAAACATCATTATCAATGGAAAAGATACCACTTTTTTAAAGCCTAAAAGGGTCCCTTACTTAAGAAGAAGTATGGGAGTGGTATTTCAGGACTTTAGATTATTGCCAGATAAAACCGTATATGATAATGTAGCGTTTGCTATGTATATTGTAAGAGCTACACCAAAACATATCAGAAGACAAGTGCCAATGGTACTTTCTTTAGTAGGCTTAAGTGGAAAAGCAAAGATGTATCCTAATGAGTTATCAGGAGGAGAACAACAAAGGGTAGCTTTGGCAAGAGCATTAGTGAATAATCCTTCTATGTTAATTGCGGATGAGCCAACAGGAAACTTAGACCCAGATACAGCATGGGATATTATGACATTGCTAAACGATATTAATATGAGAGGTACTACAGTGGTGATTGCAACACATGCGAAAGACATTGTAGACCAAATGAAGAAAAGAGTTATTCAAATAGAAAAAGGCGTTATCGTAAGAGATGATAAAAAAGGTGGGTATAACAGTGAGGTATAGTGTATTGGGTTATTTATTAGGAGAAGGATTTAGAAACGTATTTAAAAATAAAAAATCGACAGGAGCCTCTTTAATTATTATGTGTGCTACGATGTTGATTTTTGGATTGTTCTTTGTTATTGGAGAAAATGTAAATTACATTATGGAAGAAGTAGAAGCGCAACAAGGAATGCAAGTATTCTTGAATAAAGATGCAACAGAAGAACAAATACAGCAAGCAGGAGAGCAAATTAGAGCTATAGATTATGTGGCAACAGCACAGTATGTATCTAAAGAAGATGCACTAAATTCTTTAAAAGAGAGATTTGGAGAAAATGGTGATTTGTTAAATGGATACTATGAAAAAAATCCTTTAAAACCATCTTATGTAGTAACATTAACAGACTTGGAACAAAGTGATAATGTATATGCACAAATCGATCAATTAGATAATGTAAGTAATATAGAGGTAAGGGACAAAACAATTGATGCTTTAATTGGAGTGGCTAACGGTATTAGAATTGTTTCTGGTGTTATTTTAATATTGTTAATAGTTATTTCTATATTTATTATAGCAAATACCATTAAACTTACAGTACATGCAAGAAGAAAAGAAATTTCTATTATGAAATACGTGGGAGCAACCAATGGATTTATCAGATGGCCTTTTATTGTAGAAGGTATTATTATTGGAGTTATTTCAGCTATGATTTCTATTGTGCTATTGGGAGTAAGTTATAACTTTGCAATCGATAAATTATTAGATTCCTCGGTAGCAACTATGGTAAGCTTTAATTTATTAACTTTCTCTGATATGTTTGCACTAGTTTTAACAGTATATTTAATCTTAGGAATAGGCATTGGTGTCATCGGAAGTGCTATTTCTATGAGAAAATATTTGGAAGTATAAAATATACAAGTAAGCGAAAATAAAAAGAAAATACAAACTCTTAGGAGGAAAGAAAAAATGAAAAGAAAGATACTATCTGTGTTCGTAGTGTTTACTTTATTAGGAGGTATGCTGTATAATGTCTATGCAGCAACTGTAGATGAATTACAACAGCAAAAAGATGAATTGGAAGAGCAAACAGACCAACAAAAAGAACAATTGAACACGGAAACAGAACAATTAAAAGCACAACAGGAAGAAGTACAGGAAAATCTAAGTGAGGCAATGCAAGAAATTGCCAATTTAGATGCACAAATAGAAACGAATGAAAGTGAAATTCAATCATTAGAAACACAAATAGATGAATTACAAACATCTATAGATCAAAAAGAAGTAGAAATACAAGAAAAACAAGAAGAATATGATGAGAATGAAGCACTATTGAGTGAAAGACTAGTGGTTATGTATGAAAAAGGAGAAACTTCTTTTTTAGACTTATTATTTAGTTCAGAAGGGTTAGTAGATTTTCTATCTAATTATTATTCATTATCACAACTTGCAGAATGTGATATGGAATTATTAGAAAGCATTAATACAGAAAAACAAGAGATAGAAAGTGCAAAAGCAGAATTAGAAAATCAAAAAACGCAAATTACTAGCTTAAAAGCAGAAAAACAAACAAAAACAATTACACTACAACAGCAAAAAGAAGAAAGAGAACAAAAAGCACAAAACTTAAGTGAAGAAGATAAACAATTAGAAGCTGAAATAAAAGCTAATAACGATAGAATAGAACAAATGGAAAATGATGCACAAAAGCAATTAGAAGCATTAGAGGAACAAATAAAAAAGGCACAACAAAGTAATAGCAGTAATAATAGTGGAAGCAATAGTGGTAGTAGCAATGGTGGTTCTGCAACAAACGGCTCAGGTTTGCATTTTGATGGTACTTTTATTTGGCCATGTAATAATAAAGTAGTTACTTCTACCATGAAAAATAGATGGGGGAGAAAACATAAAGGAATTGATATAGGAGCAAGATATGAAAATGTATATGCAACAGCATCTGGATACGCTTATACATTAGAAAATCCAAGTGGGTATGGACACTATATTGTCATTATACATGGAAATAATTATATTAGTTTATATGGACATTTAAATAGTTTTAAAATTACATCAGGACAATATGTAACACAAGGACAAGTTATTGCACAATCTGGTAATTCAGGAAGTAGTACAGCACCACATTTACATTATGAATTAAGAAGAGCAAGTTCAATATCGCAATTTTTCTCAGTAAATCCACTAGACCCATTAGATTATCTACCAGGAGGCTATACGTTAGCAGCAGGAGCTGCACAAGAATCATAGAAGAAAGAGAGGGGTAAGCAAAATGAAAAATAAAAAAATAACATCTTATATATTGCGTTTTATCATTATTTTCTTTTTAGTTTCATGCTTACTCTTTGGAAATATAGTACAAGCAGAAACTTTAGAAGAACAACAGCAAAACTTGCAAAATCAAATAGAAGAAAGTACAGGACAACTAGAATATGTACAGGAAGAATTGTCAGCAACCATCGTGCAAATACAACAATTAGATGATACCATTGCACAGGCAGAACAGGAAATTGAGGATTTTAATACACAATTAACAGAACTACAGACACAAGTAGACGAAACAACAGCTAAATTAGAAACTTTGCAAAAGAATTATGAAGAGAATGAAGAACTTTTGGCAGAGAGATTAGTTGTGTTATATGAAAAAGGAGAAACTTCTTTTTTAGATTTATTATTCAATTCTAGTAGTTTAACAGACTTTTTATCCAATTATTACATGTTAGAGCAGATAGTAGAGGCGGATACAGAACTATTAGAAAGTATTGAAGCAGAAAAAACAGAAGTGGAAAATACACAAAAAAGTTTAGAAGAACAGAAAGCAAATTTAAAAATATTAAAAGCCAAAAGAGAGCAAACTTATGTGACAATGCAAAATAATAAAACAGTGCAACAAAGTTATTTGAATCAACTTTCTGATAGTGAAAAAGAATTGCAACAAAAAATAGAGGAATATAAAGCGGAAGAAGAAAGAATAGAAAACTTAATTCGATTGGCTGCAAATCAAGAGTATAATGGTACTTATACAGGAGGAGTAATGGCGTGGCCAGTAGCTAAAAGTGGAACTTACATAACATCAGACTATGGAATAAGAGAACACCCTATACAAGGAGTAGTAAAACAACATACAGGAATTGATATTGGAAATGCAGGCTTTGGGGCACCGGTTATTGCAGCAGCAGATGGTGTAGTAACTATGGCTAGTTATTATGGAGGATATGGCAACTGTGTCATGATTAATCATGGAAACGGGATTTCTACTTTATATGGACATGGTCAGAAAATATTAACGACAGTAGGAACAGAAGTAAAAAAAGGTGATTTAATTATGGAAGTAGGTTCAACAGGAAATTCCACAGGACCACATTTACATTTTGAAGTAAGAGTAAACGGTTCTCCGGTAAATCCAAAACAATATCTACAAGGTAGTACAGAAGAGAGTGAGTAGAGAAAGAAGTTAGAAGTAGAAAATATTTTTCATTCATACTACTTCTAACTTCTACTTTCAGGAATAAAATAAAAAAAGAAAGATTTATGAAGTGTAGCTAATTAGTGAGGAGGAAAAAATGAATTCTAATAAAAAGCAAAGCATCTATAAAGTTATTATGCTAGTTTCACTTACAGCATTAATTACTTTTATAATTACATCTATTTTTATGTATAAAGTAATGGGAGATGCACAAATTAAATACGTAGGAGTATCAACAAATACATCATCTCTTTCTAAAACTATAAGTTATTTAAAAAGTTTTATAGAGGAACATTATTTGGGAGAAATAAATGAAGAGAACATGATACAAACAGCTATTAAAGGATATGTAGAAGGGCTTGGAGATGAATATTCAGAATATATTTCTCCAGATGAAATGAAAGAATATATGGAAGATACAATAGGAAAATATGTAGGAATAGGAGTGTATATTACTACTAATGAGCAAACGAATCAAATTGTTATATTAATGCCGATAGAACAATCACCAGCAGAAGTAGCAGGGCTAAAAGCAGGAGATGTTATTACAAAAGTAGATGGAATAGAATATACGGGAGAACAATTAGAAGAGGCTTCTGATAAAATGAAAGGTGAAGAAGGAAGTAAAGTAACATTAACAATTTTAAGAGGAGAAGAAACATTCGATGTAGAAGTAGAAAGAAAAACAGTACAAGTAAATCATGTAGAAGCAAGAATGTTAGAAAACCAAGTGGGATATATGCAAATTTCTTCTTTTGATGATGGAACTGCACAAGAATTTGAGGAAAAATATAAAGAATTACAAAATCAAAATGTAAAATCATTAATTATAGATTTGAGAAATAATGGTGGTGGAATTGTAGATGAGGCAGTAGATATAGCGGATTTAATGATAGAAAAAGGAAAAACAATTCTAATTACTAAAAGTAAAAGTGATGAGGAAGAGGAAACAAAAGCAGAAAAAGATAGAAGCATTACAGTACCAGTTGTAGTTTTAATAAATGAGTATTCTGCTAGTGCATCTGAAATATTAGCTGCAGCATTAAAAGAAAATGATAATGCTACATTAGTGGGACAAAAAACTTATGGAAAAGGTGTTATTCAAACTGTATATTCTATGTCAGATGGAAGCGGATTAAAATTAACGACAGAAGAATATTTTACGCCAAATCATAATAAAATCCATGAAGTGGGAATTACACCAGATGTGGAAGTAAGTTTGCCAGAAGGAAAAACATTATATAATATAGAAGATAGTGAAGATACACAGTTGCAAAAAGCAATAGAATTATTAAAATAAGATACAAAAATAACTAAAGATTAATAAAAAAGTCACAACTACCTTATCTGGAAATAGAAAAAATAGGTAGTTGTGGCAAAAAAATGACAAATAAAATAAAAAAATTAAAAATAAGTATTGACAATCTGATGAAAATCAGGTATACTTAATCTCGTCGAGAGAAATGGTCGCTTAGCTCAGCTGGGAGAGCATCTGCCTTACAAGCAGGGGGTCATAGGTTCGAGCC
>CAMMAC010000018.1 GCA_946493085.1 uncultured Clostridiaceae bacterium | reverse complement strand
TATAGAAAAAACAAGGGTTGTAGAAGTTTTAACAGAGAAACTTTTTACAAAACCTTGATAAGAAAAGGAGGATAAAAATGGAAGAATTAAAAATAGGAAGAGTGTACAGACATTTTAAAGGAAATTATTATTTTGTAGAAAACGTAGCGTATGATTCCGAAACAAAAGAGAGAATGGTAGTATATAAACCACTATACCAAAGAGAGGATAATCGTATGATTTGGGTAAGACCAGAAAAAATGTTTTTAGAGGAAATTCCAGAAAGACCAGATAATATTACAGGACAAAAACATAGATTTGAGTTAGCAGAGGAAATAGAAAAAAATTATTTAAAATAAAAAGGAGAGGAGAAAAAGACATGTATAAAAAAGTAGAATTGAAACAAGATGGATTTGTAGGCATGGAAAAAGAAGTAAGAGACTTATGGGATAAAGAAAATATTGTCCAAAAGAACTTTGACAAAAACAAAGGGAAAAAATATTTTACTTTTTATGATGGACCACCTACAGCAAATGGAAAGCCTCATGTAGGGCACGTATTAACAAGGGTAATTAAAGACATTATTCCTCGTTATAAAGTAATGAAGGAATATGATGTTATTCGTAAAGCTGGTTGGGATACACATGGACTACCAGTAGAACTAGAAGTAGAGAAGAAATTAGGTATTTCAGGAAAACAACAAATAGAAGAATATGGGGTAGAGAAATTTATTGGAGAATGTAAAGATAGCGTATTTACTTATGTATCTATGTGGGAAGAAATGACAAAGAAAACAGGTTTCTGGGTAGATATGAAAGATCCTTATATTACTTACCAAGATAATTATATAGAATCTGAATGGTGGGCATTAAAACAAATGTGGGATAAAGGACTTCTATATGAAGGACATAAAGTAATGCCATATTGCCCACGTTGTGGAACTGCACTTTCTTCTCATGAAGTAGCACAGGGATATAAAGATGTGCAAGATTTAACTTGTACTTGTAAATTCAAAGTAGTAGGAGAAGACAATATTTACTTTTTAGCATGGACCACTACACCATGGACACTTCCTTCCAACTTAGCACTTTGTGTGAACAAAGCCTATACTTATGCTTACGTAAAAGTAGAAAGACCAATTATAGATGGAAAAATGCAAGAAGAGGGAAATCCAGAAATCTATATTTTAGCAAAAGATTTAATTCCACAAGTATTAAAAGGAATGGAATATGAGCTATTAAAAGAAGTAAAAGGTAGCGAATTATTAGGAATGAAGTATGAACAACTAATGCCATTTACGAAAGTAGATGGAAAAGCATTTGTTGTCATTCATGGAGACTACGTTACGATAGAAGACGGTACAGGTATTGTACACATTGCACCTGCTTATGGTGAAGATGATAGCTTTGTTTCTAAACAAAATGGAATTGCCTTTGTGAACTTAGTAGATAAAGAAGGAAAATTTGTTTCAGAAGTAGAGCCATGGGCTGGAAAATTTGTAAAGGATTGCGACAAAGATATTTGTATTTGGCTTGCAAGACAAAATAAATTATTTGGTTCTGCAAAACATATGCATAGTTATCCACATTGCTGGAGATGTGATACACCACTTTTATATTATCCAAAAGAAAGTTGGTTTGTAAAAATGACAGCAGTGCGTGACAAATTATTAGAAAATAACAATAAAATTCATTGGATGCCAGATACCATTCGTACAGGACGTTTTGGAAAATTCTTAGAGAATGTTATCGATTGGGGTATTTCTAGAGATAGATATTGGGGAACACCACTTCCAATTTGGAGATGTAGTTCTTGTGGACATCTAGAATGTATTGGTAGTAGAAAAGAATTAGAAGAAAAAGGAATTAACGTTCCAGAAGGAGTAGAGCTTCATAAACCATACTTAGACCCAATCCATTTAAAATGTCCAGAATGTGGCAAAGAAATGATAAGAGAAAAAGAAGTAATTGATTGCTGGTTTGATTCTGGTTCTATGCCTTTTGCACAATGGCATTATCCTTTTGAAAATGAGGAAATCTTTAAACAAAATTTCCCAGCACAATTCATTTCAGAAGCAGTAGACCAAACAAGAGGATGGTTCTATACATTACTTGCTATTTCTACTTGTATATTTGATACCAATCCTTTTGAAAATTGTATTGTATTAGGGCATGTACTAGATAGCAAAGGGCTTAAAATGTCAAAACATTTAGGCAATGTAGTAGATCCATTTGATGTACTAAATACAGTAGGAGCAGATGCTACACGTTGGCATTTCTATACCTCTTCTGCACCATGGCTTCCAACAAGATTCTCTATTAAAGATGTAGAAGAAACACAAAGAAAATTCTTATCTACTTTATGGAATGTATATTCTTTCTATGTGCTATATGCAGAAATTGACCAAATCAATCCATTAACTTTCGGCAAGATAAATAGCACTAATGTAATGGATCAATGGATTTTATCAAAATTGAATACATTGGTAAAAGATATAGACCAAAAATTAGAGCAATATGACATTACAAATGCAGCATTAGAAATAGAAGAATTTACAGATGAGTTATCTAACTGGTATGTACGTAGAAATAGAGCAAGATTTTGGGCACATGAAATGACAGAAGATAAAAAAGCAGCTTTTGCTACACTATATCAAGTATTAGTTACTTTATCTAAAGTAGCTGCACCATTTGTACCATTTGTTACAGAGGAAATCTACCAAAACCTAGTAGTTGGATTAGATAGTAAAGCACCAGAGAGTGTACATTTATGTGATTGGCCAGTGGCAGATGAAAAAGCAATTAACAAAGAGTTAGAAAAAGAAATGGGACTTGCTTATACAATTGTAAAATTAGGAAGAAGTGCAAGAAATGCAGCTAATATCAAAAATAGACAACCACTTTCTGAAATGCTAATTTCCGCTCAAGAATTACCAGACTATTATGGTGATATTGTAAAAGATGAGCTAAATATCAAAAAGGTAGTGTTAGGAGCACAAATGTCAGATTACGTTAATTTTGAAATAAAACCAAACCTACCAGTTTTAGGAAAAGCTTATGGAAAACTAATTCCACAAATTAAGCAAGAAATTGCAAATAAAGACCAAATGGAACTTGCTTTAAAAATACAAAAAGGTGATACAGAAACAATTAGCATAGATGGTACAGAAATAGAATTAAACAAAGACAATCTGTTAATTACAATGCAAGGAAAAGAAGGTTTTGCTTTTAGTGGAGAAGGTGAAATAGGTGTTGTATTAGATACTACTATTACAGAAGAGCTAAAAGAAGAAGGCTATATTAGAGAGATTTTATCTAAGGTACAAAATATGAGAAAAGATAGTGGATTTGAAGTATTAGATAGAATTCATCTTTACCTAGCAGGAAACGAAAAACTAGAAAGCATTGTAAAAAAATATGAAGAACAATTAAAAACTGATACGCTTTCTAATCATATTTACTACGATGCAGAAAGAAACGATTATACAGAAACTACAGTCAATGGAGAGAATTTAAAAATGGCAGTAGAAGTAGTAAAATAAGAAGATAGAGGCTTTTGTCCGTTTTTTCCCTTAAAGGAGACACAAATAAAATGAAGTGTGTACTTTAAGGGGATATTTTTTTCTAAAAAAACATTGACTTCTCCGAAATCTATTAGTAGAATAAAGAAAGTAAATATATAATAACTAATCAACATAATTGAATAAAGAAGATGAATTTAGGAAAACATAAGAAAAATGGGAGGAAGAAATGTTAAGAATTAGTAGAAAAAATAATCAAGGAATTACTATCATTACTTTGGTAGTAACAATTATTGTATTAATCATATTAGCAGGGGTAAGTATCAATATGCTTGTGGGAGATAATGGAGTTATTACAAAAGCACAACAGGCAAGAGAAAATATAGAGTTAGCACAAGTAGAAGAACAAATTTCCTTGAATCAGTTATATACAGATATGACAAATGAAATAGAAATAGGCGGAGAAGGAGAAATTTTAGAGTCCTTTATAGAATTTAAAAGAAAAATAGCACAGGCTATTACAGAAAAAGGAATACAAACCTCAGAAGCAGACAGTAGTGATACTATGGCAAACAATATTAGAAATTTAGATACAAGTGAATCCAGTGTGTATGAAATACAAGATGAAGAAGGTAATACCATTCCTGTACCAAAAGGTTTTTATTATGTAGGAGGAAGTTTGTCTACAGGAGTGATTATTTCAGATAATGCAGAAGATGAATACGATGGTAGCACGGATAAAACCACTTGGGAATATACAACAAACTTAAAAGGAAACCAATTTGTATGGATACCTTGTAATACAAGTGAATATAAAAAATGTAATGTATGGAATGGGACAACACAAACGAATACTACACTTGCCAATGCTTGGTGGGATACAACAACGCAAAAATCTGAGCTAACACAAATAGAAAAATATGGAGGTTTTTATGTAGGAAGATATGAAGCAGGATTAGCAGATACGATTACAGAATTTACAACAAATCAAACGAATAACGGTTCCAATCAAATCTATAATTTAAATGGAGTCCCACAAAGTAAGGCTGGATTAGTGCCATGGATGTTTATAGACTGGAATCATGCAAAAGAAAATGCAGAAAGTATGTATCATAATGAATATATAGGTAGTGGATTAATAACAGGAACACAATGGGATGTCATGTTAAATAAAATGCTTTCTTTAAGTGTAATTAGTTCAAGCGATTTAACAAATTTTGATTCGTGGGGAAATAGTATGAATAATTCTATATCGTATATGGGTAGATTAGCAAAAATAAATTTTAATTCTAATAATACTACTAATGGAACTTTAACTCCATTTGGCAGTTTGATTTCTGGAACAACAACAAGTTATAGTAGTAATAATGGAGATGTATTAACGACAGGAGCAAGCGCTACGACAGAAAAATATCATATATTTGATTTAGCTGGAAATCTATATGAATGGACAGATGAAATATCTTTTTTTGGAGGTAATTCAAGTGTACAATATGGTATATCTCGTGGAGGGAGTTGTACAGGATTTTCTGGAAGCTTTCCTGTCTGTTCTCGATATGGGATATTACGAGTTACTCAAACTCACTTTTGTACTGGTTTTCGAGTGGTATTATATATAAAGTAATAAAATAAAAATATAAAATTTTGGTCAATTAAAAAACTAAATGCAATGTACCTATAAAGTATAATTTAAAAGCAATATTTTTATAAAAATTTTATTAAAACAGGTAAATAGTATAGTAATTTAAAGCCTTTTATGGTATACTTTTTTATTACTAGGAATGGAGAGTGATAAAAATGATGCATACACTATGTAAATATGCAGATGAAACTATAAGAGTTGTTTTTGAAAGACCAAAAGAATATGGTTTTGATACTATAATATTTGAACTTTCAAGTTATAAAATTATAGAAAGAGATGGAAAATATACAGATTTTAAAATAATGTCGAAATTATGGAAATAAATAGATAGTAACAAACAACAATAAAATAACTAAAGAAATAGAAAAAAAGATATAATCCTCTTTGTAAAAAAAACACAAGGAGGCTTTTTTAGTATGCATAGGCAAAGGAATAAAGAAAAAGGAATTACCATGATTACATTAGCAGTAACCATTATTGTTTTAATTATTTTAGCGGGAGTCAGTATTAATATGCTTGTGGGAGATAATGGAATTATTACAAAAGCACAGCTATTCGATATAGCAGGAAATGTATGGGAATGGACAGAAGAAGAATCTCATTATGCTGGAAATTACACTGTAGCACGTGGAGGTAGTTCTTTGGATTCTTCTGCAACGTATCCGGTTTGTAATCGACAGGGTGATACCACGGTTAACTATACTAGTATTACATATGGTTTCCGAGTAGTATTATATATAAAGTGACAAAATAAAAAATATAAAAACTTTTTAAATCCATCGAATTCGGTGGATTTAAAATTTTGTAATTTTTTAACTTTTACTTTAAAAGATAGTTGCCCTAAGAAAAATAGTATGTTACAATAGGTTACTGAAAAATAAAAAAGGAGGCGAAACATCATGGATAGCAAGAAATGGGAAAAAGAAAAAGCAAATTTGCAAGATGTTATACAAAAGTATAAGGAAATTATGGAATATTACGATTTAAAACTAGAAGCCCTGCCAAAAATATACAAAAATAATCCCTATATGCTGAGCAATTTTATGGAAATGTATATGCAAAAATTAAGGCTAATGGAAAAGAGTATAGGTAAGCCCTATTTTGCAAGACTGAATTTTCATAGAGATGGAGAAGCAAAAGTAGAAGAATTGTACATTGGAAAAGTTGGCGTAATGGATGAGGATAACCATAATATTGTTATAGATTGGAGAGCACCTGTTGCTTCTATGTATTATGATAGCAATATTGGTAGAGCTTCCTATAAAGCACCAGAAGGAACTTGCACAGGAGAGTTACTTTTAAAAAGGCAATATGATATAGAAGAGGGACAACTAAAAAATTTTCAAGATGTGGACACTGTTTCAGATGATGAGTTATTAAAACCATATTTAAATGCAAGTGCAGATAATAGGTTAAAAAATATTGTTTCCACCATTCAAAAAGAGCAAAATGAAATTATACGAGAGCCAATTACAAAAAATATAATTATACAAGGAGTAGCAGGAAGTGGAAAAACTACAGTAGCACTACACAGAATTGCTTATCTAGTATACAATAACCGTGACAGTATAAAGCCAAATCAATATTTAGTAATTGGACCTAATAAATTCTTTGTAAATTATATCTCCGGTGTGTTGCCAGACTTAGATGTAGAAAATGTAAAACAACTCACTTACGAAGAATTATGTGCAGAATTCTTGAAAGAAGATATAGAATTAATCAAAGAAGATAAAAAATTAATTACATCCATTTCTCAGGAACAACAATTAACCTATGAAAAATTTAAAGTCTCTATGGAATTTAAAAAGTTATTGGATAAATGGATACAAAACAAAAGTGAAACGCTTCTTCCTAAAAAAGGAATTGAGATAAAAGGGTATGAAGTAGTATCTATGGAAACCATTCAAAATATTTATTTTTCTATTGAAGAAAACATCGTTTACGATACGCTAAAAAAGAGATTAGATAGAACCAGTTTGATGCTAGCAAAATATATAGAAGACAATTGTGATAGTATTTTAGAAGAAGTTAAAGAACAGTATAAGAAAAAGGTAAACGAAGTATCTAAAGAGATGCAAGAGAAGGAACTAGAAAAATTAAATTATGTAGAAAAAGAAATGAAAAAAGGTTGCAAAGCTAGTATACAAAAATATTTTAAAAGTATTCTTCCTAATAGCATTCGTGTATATATAGAATTTCTTACAAATTTAAAACAATATGTCAATCCAGAATTTTATCATCTTATAGAAAAAAAGATACCAGCCAATATAAAGAATATAAAAGAAAGAAAAGTGGAGTTTGAAGACTTAAGCGCCTTAATCTATCTTAAGTGCAAATTACTAGGAGTAGAACCCTATGAGCAATATAAACAAGTAGCGATAGACGAAGCACAGGATTTTGGGGACTTTAGTTTTTTTGCCTTAAAGAGCTTATTAAAAAATGCAACGTTTAGTATATTTGGTGACTTAGCACAATCCATCTATCAATATAGGGGAATAAAAGATTGGAAAATAGTCATGGAAGATACTTTTTCTGAAAAATGTGAAATGAAATACCTATTGAAAAGCTATAGAACTACTACAGAGATTATGAATGCAGCCAATCATATTACCAATTACATAAACTTGAATGTAGCAAAACCTGTCATCAGACATGGAAAAAACGTTAACTATTGGAAGTATCAAAATCAAAAAGAACAAATTCATACAATAAAAACAATTCTAAAGCAGTATAAGGAAAATCAATATAAAACAGTAGCGATTATTTGTAAAGAGGAAGAAGAGGCCACTGATATTTATAATAAGTTACAGTCAGAAAATAGGGAGATTCATAATATAACAGATTCCGATACACAGTATAAAGGAGGAATATGCACCATCACTAGCTATTTGGCAAAGGGATTAGAGTTTGATGGAGTAATTGTTACTAATGCCTCAGAGGAGGAATATGATTCTCAAAGGAAAATAGATATGAAGTTATTATATGTGGCTATGACTAGACCATTACATGAATTAAATGTACTTTATCATAATAGCATTGTAAAACCGTTGCAAGAAGAGATAGAATAGCCTACGTATCTTATCAACTTTTACTTTAAATCCCTTGTGTTTCTAACCAAAACCTTGTATAATAAAAAAGAAGGTGAAAAAGTAGAATGCAAAAGAAAAGATGGATAGGGAGAATTTTTTCTCTCGTTATGAGTGTTGTCATTATTATAATAGGTTATACCATTTATCAAAATTATAATTTTAATGAGTATATCAAAGCAGAAAGTACAAGGGGGCTATCTAACTTTACTAGGGATGCCGAAGTTACTTATGTAGACAATGTAAAAAGTTATAAAATAGAAAATACGGATTATAACAATGCTGTATTTTATAAAACTATACAGGTAGAACCCAATACACCATATAAAGTGACTTGTATGATAAAAACGCAAAATGTGGAAACCCAAAATGCCTATACAGATGCGGGGGCACATATTGGAATACTAGGGACAACAGAAAAATCTAGTAATGTAATAGGAACATCGGACTGGAAAAAAGTAGAATTTTTATTTAATTCTAAAAATAGAACAGAAGTAACTATTCAATTTGGACTTGGAGGTTATGCGGATGAATGTAAGGGAACAGCGTGGTTTTCAGACTTTTCTTTAGAAATGGGAGTGGCAGATACCTCTAGAGAATGGAATTTTCTATGTTTATTATTGCAAGAAACCGATGTAAATATAAATGGGACAGAACTAAACTTTCAATTAACTACAACAGATATAGAGGATATGAGCCTATGTATGCAAAGATTTGCTAGTTCACTTGCAGAAATGTCGAACTATAAAATGACAGTAAATTATGATATGATACAGATAAATACGCCAATTACACATTTAGCACATGATGAAGTAAATGGCTATTATCTAGCACCAATGGATATAGAAAATGTATTGCAAGAATACGTGGAACAAGGAAAATATGACCATATTTTTGTATGTTTCCGTACAGGAGATTTAAATCAACAAATAGAAGATGAAAATGGAGATTGGATAGGTCTTCGGGGGAATGGATTATCGAAATATAGGGTATTCTAATATTCGTCTTCCAGAAAATGATAAGGACTATACCTATAAATATGATTATCGTGCCAATACCTTCCCAGAAGAAGTATTTATTCACGAGTTTTTACATACATTAGAGAGAAATGCTGGAGAATACGGATATGAAGTACCGGCACTACATGATAGTAGTAAATATGGTTATCAAAGTGAACCATTCATACGTTTGAAAAATTGGTATCAGGACTATATGAATCAAGAGATAGACTATCAGGGAGAAAAAATAGGATTACCCAAAGAAATTTATACCATAAAGCCAGTTAAAACATCAAATTTTGAATTTTCAAATACCATAGAGGCTTTTGCAGAGCCGGATAATATTATAAAAGAAATACAAATAATGTTTAGAAGAATTTTTACCATGTTTCAAAATAGAGAGGTATAAAAAATAGGAGGAAAGGACAAGAAATGAAGGTAGAAGATTTTAACTATGAGTTGCCAGAAGAATTAATTGCACAAACACCAATAGAGAAAAGAGATGAATCCAGATTAATGGTGTTAAATAGAGAAAAGCAAACAATCGAACATAAAACTTTTAAAGATATTATAAACTATTTAGAACCGGGAGATTGTTTGGTAAGAAATAATACAAAAGTCATACCAGCTAGACTATATGGAAAAAAGGCAACTGGAGCAAAAATAGAATTTCTATTGTTAAATAGAATAGAAGGGGATATATGGGAATGTATTGTAAAACCTGGTCATAAACTAAAACCGGGCACAGAAGTAGAATTTGGAGATGGTACATTAAAAGCTACTATATTAGATGTCATGGAGGGAGGAACCAGAAAAGTAGTATTCCAATATGAAGGAATATTTAATGAAATACTAGATAAAATCGGATTAATGCCACTTCCACCCTATATTCATGAAACGCTAAAGGAAAAAGATAGATATCAAACTGTATATGCAAAATATGAAGGCTCGGCAGCAGCTCCAACAGCAGGTTTGCATTTTACAGAAGCATTATTAAATGATATAAAAGAGAAAGGAGTAGAAATTGCCAACGTCACACTACATGTAGGAATAGGAACCTTTCGCCCAGTAAAAGTAGAAAACGTGGAAGAACATCATATGCATTCCGAACATTTTTATATCAAACAAGAAGATGCAGACAAAATTAATAAAGCAAAACAAAACGGAAAAAGAATTATCGCTGTAGGAACTACTTCTTGTAGAGTACTAGAAACCATAGCAGATGAAAAAGGCATGGTAAAACCTACAGAAGGAGATACACAAATATTTATCTATCCAGGTTATCAGTTTAAATGTTTAGATGGATTAATTACCAATTTCCATTTGCCACAATCCACATTACTTATGCTAGTTTCTGCATTAGCAGGAAAAGATTACATCATGAAGGCATACACAGAAGCAGTAAAAGAAAAATATAGATTTTTTAGTTTTGGAGATGCTATGTTTATAAAATAATTTTTAAGGGGATTATTTATGGATAAGATTTCAAAAGATAAAATAAAAAAATTAAAAAGTGAGCAAAAATATGATGAAATTTTTGCTGAATTTGGTTCAAAAGTATATGTAAAAAATACGCTAAAGAAAATAAAAAAAGCTGAGTTAAAAAAGTTTAAAAAAGAACGTAGATATGAAGATATTTTCAATAAATATGGAGAAGAAGAGTATAATAAAATTTTAGTAAAAGCTATGTATGAAGAAATAAAAGAAATAGGTGGATTCAGAAAGGCTTTTTTATGGAGATTGAAAAGAATTGCTTTAAGAGGAGCAAGTCTATCCTTAGCGACTGCAGCAAGTTTTTCTACTTTACTTCCAGTCTTAAATTCCAAAACATATAAAGATAATGCTATAGAATATGCGGCAGAAATAGAAGCTTATAATGAAAAAATAGATGACTATGCTTCTCATGTGAATTCAATGAATCTAAGTGATATTCAAATTTTTATGAAAGTAATGGATGATATGTGGAAAGGTATACAAGGTTATAAAGAACCGGAGAAATCTATAGAGGGATATTCAGAATTAAATTTAGCTATGGAAAATGGATATGGAGATTGCGTAAATATGGCAAGTGATGTTGCTAGAAAACTTCAAGAAATTAATCCGGATTATAATGCAAGAACAATAATAGTCTACAATGACAGTGCATATAAAATAGCAGATATTCATAGGAATGTAATTCAGGATAATGAAACTGTTATGGAGGAAAAGAAAGAGCAAGCAGAATCTTTAGGAAAATTAGATATAGCAAAAATGATAGGAAATCACATGGTAACATTAGTGGATTTAAACGATGAAAATATAACTTTAGTTTTGGATCCAACAAATCCTGGCATTGGAGTTTATAGAGATGGTACTATTATTATGTTAAATACAGCTAAAAAAGATTTAATCCAATATAATCCAAAAGAGATTACTACTACTTTATTTTATAGAGGTGGAGCAGACGCTGAAATCATTTCTACGAAAGAATTTATAGAAAGTTTTACAGACAGTCCAGTTTCATTGGAAGAATTAATAGACAAATATGGTTTAGAAGCTCAAAATCAAGCTTTAAATCAAGTAAGAACTTTAGAAAAAACTAATCAAGCAATAAACGCTATCGAGCCAAAAGAAGAAAATGATTTTGATAAAAGAATTAAAGTTGATTTTTCTCAGTTAAATAATAATAGAAATAAAGATTCTAAAGAAGAAATAAAAAACAAGAGTTATGAACAAGAAGATAATGAAAGATTTTAACCAAATTTGTGCCATATGGAAGGAATGTGATTAAAAATGGAAAAAGCAATTACTTATGAATTATTACATACCTGTAAACAAACAGGAGCAAGAAGAGGCGTAATCCATACACCTCATGGAGATATTCAAACACCTATTTTTATGCCGGTAGGAACACAAGCTACGGTAAAGAGTATGACACCGGAAGAATTAAAGGAAGAGGTAAAAGCACAAATTATTTTATCTAATACATATCATTTGTATTTACGACCAGGTCATGAAATTGTAAAAGAAGCGGGAGGTTTGCATTCTTTTATGAGATGGGACAGGCCTATTTTAACAGATAGTGGAGGTTTTCAAGTATTTAGCTTGGGGGACTTAAGAACTATTTCAGAAGAAGGTGTTGTTTTTAAATCTCATTTAGATGGAAGCAGACATGAATTTACACCAGAAAAGGTAATGGAAATAGAAGAGGCGTTAGGTTCTGATATTATGATGGCTTTTGATGAATGTTGTCCTTATCCTTCTACTTATGAATATACAAAACAATCTATGGAAAGAACTACTAGATGGGCAATTCGTTGCAAAGCAGCACACAAAACAGTGGAAAAGCAGGGACTTTTTGGCATTATTCAAGGTGGATTTTATAAAGATTTAAGAAAGCAAAGTGCGGAAGAGTTAATAGCATTAGATTTACCGGGGTATGCTATTGGCGGAATTAGTGTAGGAGAACCAAAGGAAGAATTTCTAGACATTTTAAGATATACAACACCACTTATGCCAGAGAATAAACCTAGATATTTAATGGGAGTAGGAACACCAGATTATCTATTAGAAGCGGCACTTGCAGGAATTGATATGTGCGACTGTGTACTGCCAACTAGAATTGCCAGAAATGGTACAGCCATGACAAGTAGAGGAAAAGTAGTAGTAAGAAATGCTACTTATGAAAGAGACTGGTCGCCTTTAGATCCAGAATGTGACTGTTATACTTGCAAAAACTATACAAGAGGTTATATCAGACATCTTGTAAAAGCAAATGAAATATTAGGCATTAGATTATTATCACTTCATAATTTAAGGTTCTTGACGAATTTGATGGAAAGAGTTAGAATAGAAATAGAGAATGATAATTTGGGTAATTTTGTGAAAGAATTCTACCAAAAATATTATGGAGAATAATTTTTTTCGTAATGGCAAAAGATAAGAAAAATAGGGAGGATGCTATGGAGATTATAGGAAGCAATTTGTCGGAAAAAGAGCAAAAAAACAAGAGAATGATGAAATGGATTATTATTATGATTATTGTTTTGTTACTAATTAGTATTGCTCTAGGTATTGTTATTTTTTATTTAAGAGGACAAGCATTTAAATTTACCATTGATGGAACATCAGTAGATACTAGTCAAATGCCAAGTGATTTGTTTATTTTTGAAGGAGAAGAGGTATATGTTTCTATTAGAGATATAGCATCTTATGTAGGCTATAGATCCTATAATGGAGGCTATAGACAATATACAGAGAAAACAAATCAATGTTATGTACAAAATACTTATGAAGTTTGTACATTTGAAATGGATTCTACTACTATTTATAAAAATGCACCAGATGAAATGGATTATGAAGCGTTTGAACTTGCTCTTCCAGTAATTAGTAGAAACAATAAATTATATACTACAATCGAAGGTATTAGTTTAGCATGTAATTTAACGATGGCTTATGATGCAGAAGATAATCGTATAACAATTTATACACTTCCATATTTAGTTAATTATTATACGACAAATATGACACAAACGGTAGCTTTAACGGATTTTCAAAATCAAAAAGCATTAAGATATGGATTAGTAGTGGTGCAAGATGCCATAGAAGGAGCTACTTCTAGTAGTAATACAACTATTAATTATGGAATCTATTCTACAACGGGACAAGAAATTGTAGGAATGAGATATACAGGAATTGAGTTTGTAGAAGGAAATCAAGAGTTTATTGTTACAACAAGGGAAGGAAAAGTAGGAATTGTAACGGCAGATGGAAGCACAAAAGTAAATCCACAATATGATAGTTTAAAACAAATAGATAGAGATTTGAACATGTATTTAGCAGAAGTAAATGGAAAATATGGAGTTATTGAGAGAAATGGAAAAATACTAATTTATCCAGAATATGACCAAATTGGAATTAATGCAGAAGATTTTCCAAGTAATGAAATTAAAAATCAATATCTATTATATGATAATACCATTCCAGTACAAAGAGATGGTAGATGGGGATTGTATGATGTAAGAGGAAATTTAATATTGCCAATAGAATATGCAGGATTTGGCTGTATTGCTAATAATAGTACCAATACTCAAACTATCAATAATTTGCTATTAATTCCTGAAATAAAAGCAATAGTGGTAGCCAGAACTTATGATATAGGAAATAATAGAACTGTAACTTACTATGGATTAGTAAATTATTTAGGAAAAGAATTAATTGTGCCAGCACTTACAACCATTTATTCTGTTACAGAAAATAATAGAGATAGTTATAGTATGATATATAATGGAAATACAATGGATGTTATAGAGTATATTAATACTTATGTAGATATAGAGACATTAAATGATGAAGAACAGAGTAATATGATTACAACAAATATTATTGCTAATGAACTTTAGGGACGTTTCTAAAGTTTACAATAGCAGTAATAAATATTATGGAAATAAATGACAAGCAAAAAAGAAAAATAAAAGAAAACAAAAAATGAAAAACGATATAATCTTCTTCGTAAAGAATAAAAAAACGAGGAGGATTATATTTATGTATACACAAAAGAATACACAAAGAGGAATTACATTAATTGCCTTAGTGGTAACTATTATTGTATTAATTATATTGGCAGGAGTTTCTATAGCTATGCTAGTAGGTGATAATGGAATTATCACGCAGGCGCAAAAAGTAGCACAGGAGACAGAACAAGCACAAAAAGATGAGTTACAAGGATTCTCTAGTTTAGAGACCGCAATAGAAGAAGCACTAGGAAATGTATATAACGAAGAAAAAGGAGTAAATGTTCCAAGAATGGCAGAAGGAATGACTCCAATCAAGTTTACAGACCCAACAAGTTCTGAAAAGGGGACAGTAGTAGAGACAAATAGTGATGATGCAAATTGGTATAATTATGAGGAAAAGAAATGGGCAAATGCACAGACACAAGATGGAAGTATGTGGGTATGGATACCAAGGTTTGCCTACAGAGTAAATGAATCTACTAAAATTTTTGATGTGGTATTTTTGATAGGAACCACAGATACGTATTATGATGAAAGTGGAAATATACAAATGGCCAAAAGATGTACAAGTGAAGATGAGCTAGTGGATACAAGTGCAGACTATACAGTCCATCCAGCTTTTACAGATGAAACAAGTATTAATTATAGAAATGGAGGATGGGATAGAGAAATCACAGGAATATGGGTGGCAAAGTTTGAGGCAGGCTATGCTAGTGGAAATAACGATGCAGAAGTGAAAGCAAGTAGTGTAAATTATTCTAAAATAAAATGTATTATTAATCAGATTGAAGAAAATGGCAGTGGTAGTAGTGGGATAGAAGGATTGGCACGAAATTGGTTAGATGGAATATATGGAGAAACAACAACCGCTATTAAATATCCAGTATTCCAGCCGTTAACATATTCTATGAATTATATTACAAATAGTGATGCTTATAATATTGCAAAAGTATTAACAGAAAAGGGAAATATCTATGGATTTACAGAGAGTACAGATAGCCATTTAATGAAAAATAGTGAATGGGGAGCAGTCGCATATCTTTCTAAAAGTAAATATGGTTTAAATACAGTAGATTTAGCATTAAATAATATTAACTTGAATAGTGGAAATAAAAAAAGAACAGAAACAGAAGGACAGAAAGGAGTAGATAGTGTATATGCTGTAACTGGCTGTACCACGGGAAATACTGACGAAAACCAAAAAAATACAACTATAGAAAATATAAATGCAACTACAGGAAATACGGCAGTAGATGGAGTATATACATGGAATCAACTTTCTGGGACAAGTGCAAGTAGTACGGGAAATATATATGGGATTTATGATTTGAGCGGAGGTATTTGGGAAAAAACCACAAGTTATATTGCAAAGGAAAATGAAAATTTATTACTTTATGGCGTAGCAATTGCTTATTCCAATAATCAATTAAAAAATATAAGTACAAAATATACAACAGTGTATCCTTGTAATAATAGTATGGGTAATAGCGATGAGGATACGGCAAGTATAAACAACTGGAAAGAAAATACCAGAATTTATGGAGATGCTGTTAGAGAAACTTCAGAAGCAGGGATTGGAAATACCTCATGGTATGAAGATCAATCCACTTTTTTCGGATTAGAACTAGTTTTATCTGATAGAGGAGGGTGCTATTGGAATGGAGAACAAGCTGGACTTTTTGCTATAGGTAGAACACACGGAAAGAATACTTGGTATGGAGGATTTAGAGCAACACTGATTGTTGCTTAGAACTAATAAGAACATATGGTTAGTTGAGTGAACTTAAAGTTCACAATTTAGTTCTTTTCCTTTTCTCACTTGCATACAATAGTAACAAAAAAGAGGAAAAGGAGAAAAACATGGAAAATATAGAAAAAAACGAATGGGTGCAAAATATCATTCGTGTGGTAAAGGGAAGTATTGCAGCAATTATTATTACATTATTTTGCTTGTTTATTTTTGCAATGCTTCTTACCTATACGAGTATACAGGAAAATACTATTCAGCCAGTAATTATTGTGATTACAGCTATTAGTATATTAATAGGAAGTTCCATTAGTACTATGCATGTGAAGAAAAAAGGATTTCTTTATGGAAGCTTAGTAGGTATAATTTATATTGCTACGATTTATCTATTATCTGCTATTACAGGTTCCGGTTTTTCATTTAGCATTTATACTGGTATTATGATAGGAGCTTCTATCATTGCTGGCATGCTTGGTGGTATGATAGGGGTAAATATAGATGCAAAATAATACAGAAAGTGCAAAAGTAGTAAAAATATCAAAGATTATGGAAATAATTAATCAGCAAAAAACAAAAGAAATAAGAAATAAAAAATAAGGAAACGATATAATCCTCCCTGTTAGAATGAAAATAAGGAGGATAAATTAATGGAAAAACAAAAGAATAAACAAAAAGGAATTACACTAATTGCGTTAGTTGTTACAATTGTTGTACTAATTATTCTAGCTGGGGTTAGTATTAATATGCTAGTAGGAGAGAATGGGATTATTAATATGGCACAAAAGGCAAAAGAAAATACAGAATTAGCACAAGTAGAAGAAGAGAAAAATCTAAACACATTACATGATATATTACAAACTAGTGGAGAAATAGTGATATTAGATAAAACAGTAGAAGAAATGAGAGCAGAGGGGGCCTATGTACAAGGGAATACATCTATACAAGATAACAGGGGAAATAAAGTTGTAATACCAAATGGTTTTAAGATAGCAGAAGATTCAGGGATAAATGTATCAGAAGGGATAGTTATAGAAGATAATGATAGAACAGAAGATGGAAATGGAGAAGAAAAAGGAAATCAATTTGTATGGATACCAGTAAGCAATATTAATCATGATGGAAGTAATCAAATTACTAAAACAGATGGAAGCCAAGTAGAGATTACATTAGGAAGATATACATTTTTAGAAGATGGAACAGAAAATTTAGTGCAAATGGGAGAGAATTACGAAGAAGAATCTATAATATCAAGTTATTATCAAGAATTAGTAGAATCAAGAAATTCTAATCAGTCAGAAGAAAGCGATGGAACAAATACAACGGCCAAAAATTTAAGTGAATTTATAAGAAGTGTAAAAGAAAATGGAGGATATTATATCGCACGATATGAAGCGAGTTACAGAGATGGAATAAAACCATATTCTAAAGTAAGTGTAACAGCAAATGAAGAAAATAGTAAAATAGATGGAAAATTATGGAATTTGGTTACACAATCAGAAGCTGCACAGGCAGCAAGAAATATGTATACAAATAGTTTTTTTGAATCAGATTTACTAAACAGTTATGCATGGGATACAGCAATTAGCTATATTCAGAAATGTTCAAATAACACAGATTATAGTATACAAAATTCTTTAAATAATACTACTATATCTAATACTGGGAAAACTGGAGACGAAGTTTGTAAAATTAATGATATGGCATCTAATCTATCAGAATGGAGTACCGAATATTCAATGGATAGTGTGGATTCGACAGCTTATCCATGTGTAGATAGAGGAGGAACTTATTATACTGAGGGGGATCTTGCACATTATAGAGGAAGTAGTAGATATAATGCCAATTATGCGGCATTCGGTTTTAGAGTACTAATTTATATATAATTAGAAAAATTCAATCATTTTCCAAGAAATGGTTGAATTTTTTTTCTATTTAAGGTACAATGAGACAGTGGAGGAAAACACATGATAACTTTAGAAGATATTAAGAAAAATGAAGAAGTACAAGAGCTAATTGTAGGTGCTCAAAAACAGTTAAATGTACTGGGGTATACAGAGCATTCTATTAGGCACATTACCATTGTTTCTAATCGTGCAGCTAATATTTTAAGAGAGCTGGAATATCCAGAAGAAAGAATAGAACTTGCCAAAATTGCAGGATACATGCACGATATAGGAAATAGTGTGAATCGTGTAGATCATGCCCATTCAGGAGCCATACTTGCCTATGAAATTTTAAAAGATATGGGAATGGATGTGCAAAGAAGGACAGAAATTATGATGGCAATTGGAAATCATGATGAACAAACAGGGACAGCGGTAAGCGATATATCTGCAGCACTTATTTTAGCAGATAAGTCAGATGTACATCGAGATAGAGTAGTAAACACCAATATGTCTACTTTCGATAAGCATGATAAAGTAAACTATGCGGTAACCAATGCAGACTTTAAAATTAATAAAGAAAAAAGATTAGCAAGTTTAGATTTAACCATAGATACGAAAATTTGTCCTGTGTTAGATTATTTTGAAATATTTATGGATAGAACCATGATGAGTAAATATGCAGCAAAATATTTGCACATTTGGTTTGAACTCATTATTAATGGGACAAAGTTGTTGTAAGAAATAGGAGGATAAAAAAGTGAAAATAAATAAAGGCATAAGAATTAGTATTATCATTTTAGTAGTTATATTAATGAGCATTATTTCCTTTGTAGGAATTTATGTACAAAACCAAAATAGAATGGAAAATATTGTTCCAGAATATCAATGGGGAATGGATATAGAAGGTTCTAGAAAGATAGTAGTTTCTGTTAGTGATGAGGTAGAAGAAGTTAGATATGATGCCAATGGAAATGTAATAGCAGATAGCGATACTACTACAGAAGTAGCAAGAACAGAAGAAAATCCAGTAAATACAGAGGAAAGTAAGACAGCAGAAAATTATAAAAAATCGAGACAAATTATAGAAAAACGTCTAAAAGAAATGCAAGTAGCAGACTACACAGTTCGTGAAAATGAGGAAAATGGAAGCTTGACCATTCAAATTCCAGAAAATGACGATACAGATATGGTAGTAGGAAACCTTATCACAGTAGGAAAATTTGAAATTTTAGATGATCAGACAGAAGAAGTATTAATGACAAATGCAGATATTGCATCTGCTACTGCTGGATACGGAACTACTACATCAGGAACAACAGCTATTTTTGTAAATATTCAATTTAATAATGAAGGAAAAGAAAAATTAAGAAATATTACACAGCAATATGTAGAAACCGAAGTACAAACCAATACCGTATCGGAAGATACACAAACCAATGAAGAAGCACAAAATACACAGACAAATGGAGAAACAGCAAATACAGCAGACACAGAAACACAAACAAAAAGAATTCGTATTAATATAGATGGACAAACTCTTCTTACTACGTATTTTGAGGAAGAAATTACAGACGGATTAATACAATTATCTGTTGGTTCTACTAGCAGTAGTACAACAACATCAGAATTACAAAATTATCTAATACAAGCACAAGCTATGGCTACTATTTTAAACAATGGAGATATGCCACTTACTTATGAAATGGAGCAAAACAAGTTTGTAGCATCTGATATTACTCCTCAAATGTTACAAATGGTAGGATATATTGGACTTATCTTACTTGCAGTTCTAGTGCTTTATATGATAGTTCGTTATAGAAAAGAAGGATTTTTCTTAGGAATAGCTTTGCTTGGTTATGTAGCTGCATTATTATTAATTATTCGCTATGCTAATGTAATGGTTACAATAGATGGCATGCTAGCAATTGCATTAGTGACATTAGTTAATTTCTGGTTCTTAGTGAAATTAATGAAAATGGGGCAAGAAGTAGAAGATGCCAAGATAGCATTTCGCAAAGTAGTACAACATATTGCATGGGTTTTAATACCAATAGCTGTTATAGCAGTAGTATTTACTTTTGCAGCATGGCTACCTATTTTCAGTTTCGGTATGATAATTTTCTGGGGAATTTTGCTAGGTGTTGTATACCATTATATCTTAACCAGAACTTTATGGATAGATATCAAAAAATAGAAAATGAAGGAAGGAAAAAAGATGAAAAGAACAATACAAGCAATTATTACATTTATATTAATAGCAGGTATACTCATTTTAGCTATTCTAGGACTTAATGTAAGTTTAGATTATTGTGCAAATGAACAAATAGAAATTTATATTGGAAAAGATTTTGAAAACGAAGATATAAGAAATATTGTAAAAGAAGTAACAGGAAATGAATGGGTAATGATTCAAAAGGTAGAACTATATGAAGATATGGTATCTATCACAGCGAGAGATTTTTCAGATGAACAAATAGAGCAAATTAACCAAAAAATAAATGAAAAATATGAATTAGAAAATACAGTAGAAGATATTACTATTACTCAAAATGCTAAAATTCGTGGTAGAGATTTAATAAAGCCATATATTTTACCAATAGTCATTACAATGATAATACTTGCCATTTATGCACTAATTCGTTTTAGAAAAAATAAAAAATGGAAAGTACTTTTAAAAGTGGTAGGTTGTCCAATTTTAGTAGAAGCAGTATTCTTAAGTTTATTAGGAATTACAAGACTTCCTATTACAAGATTTGTACTACCTGTAGCAATGCTTCTTTTTGTAGTAACTATTTTCGTAGTATTTACTCGATTAGAAAACCAAAGAGAGCAGAAAGAGATGAAAGAAAAACAAAAAAAGAATAAATAAGAAATTTCACAAAAAATAGACATCCATCATATCATATAGCATAGGATGTCTATTTTTTGTTTGCTTAAAGAAGGGAGTGAAAATAATAATGAATATGGTATGGATAAAAAATATATGGAAAAGATGTACTCGTCAAATAAAACAAGAAATTGATATGCGGTGAGGCAAGGGAAATGTTAAAAAACGATAAAGAAATGTTGCTAATAGATGTAAGAAGTCCACAAGAATACAAAGAATCCCATTTAGATGGAGCCATCAATCTTCCTTTATATGATATAGAACAAAAAGCACAGGAACAAATAAAGAGAAAAGATACTCCTATCATTATTTATTGCCAGTCGGGTAGTAGAAGTAGAAGAGCAATGCAAATTTTAAGGCAAGAGGGATATGAAAACTTATATGAAATAAAGGGAGGGTTAGATAATATCTAATCCTCCTTATCTTACATTATTTAAAACACGATATGTCTTACAAATATTACAATCTGTGCAAATAGAAATACGATTGGAAAAAATTAATTTTAAAGTATGAATAAATTCATCTTCTAAGCTGATTAAATGCACTTCTATTTTTTTAGGAAGAAGGGTAAGTAGAGTATTTAAAGCAAAATCATTAGAAGAAAAGCTAATATCAGAAAGATATTGTGCATTAAAAATGTAGTCATCTAAAACAATTACATTTTTATTTTCATCTAATAAAATAGATTCTCCATTCGTATAAATCAAGTGAACCAATTTCGTTTGTGGTTCTTTAGAATCAATGTATACTTTCAACAAATTAATAAATTCTGTATATTCTTTTTCAATAATAAATTGATTTACAGCAAAATCAACAATTTCCTCTAGTGTTTCTTCATAATCTGGCAGGCGGAAACGAACGAACCCCTCTAAAATCATACTTTTTTCATCAGATAAGTAATGAAAAACAGGAGACCAGATTTCTTCTCTTCGAAATTTAAAATTTTCTTTATCATCCGTTTGAATAATATGATAGCAATTTTCCTCGATTTGTTTTTTTTCCCATTTCTCAAAATAGAAATAATGATATTGCAAAATATTTTTTAAGAATAGTGGCTCAAAAAACAGAACAACGGTATCTACTAAAATATCTGTTAAAAATTGATAAAAACGGGATAGCTCTTCTCCTTTAAAATGAATAATGACATTTTCATATATTTTAAATTTGCGATGAATAAAGTAAATGTCTTTTAAAGGAATAGAGCCGAAGTCTTTTTAGTAGATAATCTACTATTTGTAAGTTGTCTGTCTTGATACAAAAAGATTTCATCTTAAAAAGGTCCCCCTTTAGTCAAAATAAAATGTTATGTATTTAGTATCTACTAAAAAACCTTAGATATACGTATTTTATGCGAAAAAACAAATTTTGGTACATTGTCTTTGAATAGATAAGAGCATATAAGAGCAGAACCCCTCTAAAAAAAGAAGTCAAAAATATGGAATTGAAAGTGATTTGAGTATAGAAATTTTTAAAAAATTTTGTTAGGGAATCTCACGCGGCGTCGTGAGGGCGCTAACAAAATTTCTTTTAGAATTTCTACGAAAATCAGCTTGAACGAACATATTTGCAGGCTTCTTTTTTAGAGGGGTTCTGCTCTTACTAAGACATGTCTCACTTATCTCTGACATTTTTGGGACACTTATTGATAAATCTTATAATTTATCTCTGGAAAGATGCAATCTATTTCTTGTATTTGTTTTAAAAATTTAGTATCAATGGTATCTGTTTTTATTTGTTCATATAATTTACTAAAACGTCCAATATGGTCTTTTATTCTCTTTTTAGCATAATCCACCATGGTACCGTTTGTTATAATAAATAACCAATCGCTACTTTGAGCAAGTAGTAATTCTCTAGCACATTGATTAAGTGCTGCTATTTTGGTTTCATCTGTTTCGTTTGCATAAAGGTTAGCTAGTTCTACCATACGATTTCCGGCAACATGCAAATGTCTATGAACATAGTCGTTGGTAGGATTTAGCCATACTTCGCTATAGCCATTAGCACCCCAACTAGAGCGACAAGGGGTACTTACTTGGATAGATGGATATTTATCAATGTATTCTCCTGGTGTGATAAGGGCAAACTCATCTTGATCATAATAGATTTTTTTAAATAGAATATATAACCAGTAAGGGCCTTCGTACCACCAATGTCCATATAATTCTGCATCATAAGGACACAAAATAATAGGTGGTTTATTCATGTATGGGGCGACATCATTAATTTGCTGAATACGAGAATTCATAAAATGTCCTGCTTGCATTTCAGCGGAATCTTTTGCCCATTGAAGGTTATAATAATCTTTTTCTCCTGTTTTTCCGGTAATACGATGGTATTTAATACCGGTAGAAACACGTACACCATTAGAGGCAATATAAGGTTTGATATATTCATAATCTTCTACATCATAGCCAATATCACGGTAAAATTCACGGTAATTAAAATCACCTGGGTAACCATTAATGGAACTCCAAACTTGTCTGGAAGATTCCATATCTCTTCCAAAAGCGATAACACCAGTAGGAGAAACAATAGGGGCATAAGTGCCATAAACAGGAGTAGGATTAGCATACAAAATACCATGAGACTCTGTAATAACATATTCTATGCCAAATTCTTTTAGGTATTTGTCTGCCTCTGGTACATAGCCACATTCTGGAAGCCAAATGCCACGAGGTTTTCTGCCAAAATACTTTTCATAAGTTTGTACACCTACTGCGATTTGTGCTTTTACAGTTTGCTCTGTAATATATAAAATAGGGAAGTAACCATGAGTAGCACCACAAGTAATAATCTCTAATACTCCAATATCTTGAAAATGTTTAAATCCAGTAATAATATTATCATGGTAAATGTCATGAAATACATGTAAGTCATTAGAATAACGGTCAAAATAATAGTGAGCTAGTTGATTTTCTTGAGGATTATTTTCCGTTCTCTTAATTTCCTTTTGGGCAAGTTCAATGTGTTTATTTAAATAGGCAATATATCTTTGCTGTAATAATTTATTATCTAACATATTTAATAGAGGTGGTGTCATAGACATGGTAATACGAAAGTTTACTTTTTCTTCTACTAATTTTTGATAATTTAATAAAAGAGGAATGTAGGTTTCAGAAATGGCTTCAAATAACCATTGTTCCTCTAAATAATCTTCACTTTCTGGATGATGGATAAATGGCAAATGTGCATGTAACACAAAGCTAACATATCCCTTAGGTTCTTTCATCTGTTATCACAATCCTTTCTCCTTAGTTTTCTATTTTGTAGGTTTCTATAAAAAAAGAACCGTTTCAGGTTTGCAAAAGGCTAAACTTTAAGTAAACCTAAAACCGTTCTAAACAGATTATTTAAAAGTAGAGGTAGGATTTCCCGAAGAAGGATTTGTAAATGAAAAACGAGCAGTAAAAGGGAAATCTTCCTTTTTATAAAACATAGCAAAAAGTTTTTGGATTGGTAATTTATTATCATTTCTATAAACTGCTGGTACAATAGAAGAAATGGAAGTTACTTGTATTTGATTTGTTTTTACATTCTTAAAAGTAACTGTTTGTCCTATACTTTCAAATAAAATGTGGTCATTAGGTGTAATCATTTCGTTAGAGGAAGAAATAGGTAAATAATCATTAGGAATAGAAACATAATGATTAATAGGGCGCCTTCCTAATTCTACACGATAATGACAGTTGCTATCTGGAAGATGCAAGTACCAACTATTCGCAAAATCATTAATGTCAATTTCATAGCGATAATTCATGGTTTCATTATCAATAATTAAAACTGGCTTGGTATTATTAAAAAAGTATTCTCCAAAAGTGGCAATAAAATTTTCTTTATCCTTATCGGAAATATCCCAATAAACAAATAAAGTAGTTGGTGTTTGTGCTAAAATTTTTACTACTGTTTCGTTATAGCGATAAGGTAAATCATAATATTCTAAAATTTCAATTTTTTTAGTTAATTTAGATGCCTTTTTGGTAGTAGAGGTTGTTTTTCGTTTAGTAGTAGCTTTAGGTGCTACTTTTTTTGTGGTAGTTTTTTTAGAAGCAGTTGTTTTTGTGGATTTTTTCGTAGTTGTTTTTTGGGTAGTAGCACTTCCTTTTTTCGTAGTTGTTTTTGTGGTACTAGCTTCTTTTTTTACTGTGCTTTTAGCAGTACTTGCTTTTTTTGTAGTGGCTGTTTTTTTAGGTTCTTTTGCACTAGATGAAGCCGTTTTTTTCTTACTGCTAGATACATTTGTGGTAGATTTGATTGGCTCTAATTCTGATACACTTTTTGCTTTCCTTGGCATCTATTTTCCTCCTTAGTAAAACGACAAATTATTTCTACTATAATAGTATATCAAAACAAAAATAAATTCAATACATAAAAGAAGAAAAAATGAAAAAATTTAAAATATTTTAGAAAAAAATGTTTACTTTTATCAAAAGTTTGTATACAATAAAAAATAGAAAATATACAAAAGAAAATTAAAGGAAAGGGGCTTGTATAAACAGATGAAAATATTAATGTTAACATGGGAATATCCACCAAGAATAGTGGGAGGAATTGCTAGAGTAGTGCATGATTTATCACAAAGATTAATGAAGGATGGTCATGATATTACCGTAGTCACTTATCGTGATGGAGATACTGCTTATTTTGAAAATGATAAAGGAGTAAAGGTATATAGAGTAGACAACTACATGATAAGACCTAATAATTTTATTGAGTGGATATTACAGCTAAACTTTAATATGGTAGCAAAAGCCTCTGAAATCATTAGTAAAGAAGGAAAATTTGATGTCATTCATGCACATGATTGGTTAGTTGCCAACAGTGCAAAAACATTAAAACATGCCTATGGAATACCAGTAATATCTACTATTCACGCAACAGAAAGTGGAAGAAATAGTGGTATTCATGATGATACACAAAGATATATTAATGATACAGAATGGATGCTTACTTATGAATCTACGGAAGTAATTGTAAATAGTAATTTTATGAAAGGACATGTACAAGGACTATTTGGACTTCCTTTTGATAAGATTAATGTTATTCCTAATGGTATTAATTTGAATAATTTTAATGGAGTAGAAAGAGATTATGATTTTAGAAGACAATATGCAGCAGACAATGAAAAAATTATTCTTTATTTAGGAAGATTAGTATATGAAAAAGGAATACAACATTTAATTTCTGCTATGCCTAAGATTCTAGATGGCTATCATGACAGTAAATTAGTGATTGCGGGAAAAGGTGGCATGTTAGATGATTTAAAAGCACAAGTATCTCGTATGGGAATTGATAATAAAGTATACTTTACAGGATACTTAAATGCAAAACAAGTACAAAAGATGTATAAATGTGCGGATGTGGCAGTATTCCCAAGTACTTATGAACCATTTGGAATTGTAGCATTAGAAGCGATGCTTGCAGGAGTGCCAACGGTGGTATCAGATGTAGGAGGATTAAATGAAATTGTAGAACATGGTGTAACTGGTATGAAGAGTTATGCAGGAAATCCAAATTCTATTGCAGATTCTATTTTAGCTTTATTATATGATCATCAATTATGTAATAATGTGGCTAAAAATGCAAAGGCAGAAGTAAAAAGACAATATAACTGGAATAAGATTGCACAAGACACACATTTTGTATATCAAAAAGCAATTTGTCAAACTATGGCAGAACGTCAAGCAGAACAAATAGAACAAGAAAAAGCAAATAAAGCAAAGAAAGCAAAAAATTCTGACACGGAAATTACAAATTTATTAAGATTTAAGAAAAAACATGCTTATGCATAAAAAAGTATATCTTTTAAGAAGAACAGCTATCAGAGAAAGAGGGAAATCATAAAAATGAATGTATATGATACAGCAAATAGGCTAGCAAAAGAGTTAAAAGAATCCAAAGAATATATGGATTATAAAAAAGCAAAAGAAGAAATTGCAAAGCAAGCAGATAAAAAGAAAAAAATAGAAGATTTTGAAACTTTAAGATATGAAGTACAAGTACTTGCTATGCAAGGCCAAGAGGTAAGTGAAGAAAAAAACAAAAAGTTACAAGAAATGTATGCATTATTAGTGCAAAACCAAGATATACGAGAATATTTTGACTTAGAAGTGAAATTTAATGTGATGCTAGCAGATGTGAATAAAATTATTGCAGAAGCAGTAGCAGACGTGTTATAAGGAAAAGGAAATAAAGGTAAAAAAACTGGGTACAAAGAAAACGGGGGAGTTGTTTTGTGCTCAGTTTTTGTGTTTACACAATAAAAGAGAGAGGGGAAAAGTAAAATGGAAAATATAGCAATCATTGTAGGTTTACTCATAGCAGAAATATTAGTAATTCTTTTATTAAAAGTTGTGTTAAAAATAAGGATGAAAAAAATAAAGGAAATTAAAGAGAATAAAGAAATTCAGGAAATAGTAGATAAATTTTCGGAAAATAAAGAAATTTGCAGGGAAATATTGAAAAACTTAGGTAATACAACTACTATTATAAAAGAAAGCGAAAATAAAGAAAATCAGGCAAGTTTTTATATTGCAGTAACCAACACTATATGGATTGCCAATATTAAGGATACTTACACACGTATTCAAACGATAGCACATGAATGTTTGCATTCTGTACAAGATAGAAGATTGCTATTATTTAATTTTATTTATGCTAATTTTTATATGCTTTATTTTGTTGTTAGCCTAGTATTACTTCTATTTGGAATAGGAGATGTTTTGGTGCAAAATACAATTTTACTATTTTTAGGTTTTATTTTCTATATAGTGAGAAGTTATTTAGAAATAGATGCCATGACAAAAGCAAGATATGTAGCAGAAAAATATATGAAAGATTATATAAAGCAAAATCCAATTTGCAGTAGCAAAGAAGTAGAAAATATAGGGGAAGTATATGGCAAAATTAATCAAACCGGAATTACTTTTACATGTTTTTGGTTAGCAGTAACGGTGTTACGAAGAATGATGCTGTATAATTTAGTGGCATTAGCTATAGCTTTAATACTATAATGCATGAAAAAAAGCAAGAATAAGCGGAATATAAATAATAATCCAAAAGAGATAGCAATTTAGAGTTACTATCTCTTTACTAGGTGGAAAAGAGCATTCTATAGAAATATGTCGAATTTAATCGGAAAGTTTTTCTTGCATTTTATAAAAAAGTATGGTATACATAAAGAACAAAAGCTTTTGTAATCTAAAAAAATTTTATCAAATTTTTCATATCTTTTTATATCCAAAAAAATGATAATCATGTAAAAAAATAATAACGTAAGAAGGAGGACTGAATGACAGATAAAAAACAAAAAGCAATAACGGAAGAGAAAAAAACAATATTGTCTCCCAAAATAGATGTTATTTTTCAAATTTTATTTGGAGAAGTGGGAAGTGAGAGAATTACAAAAGATTTTTTAAGTAGTATTTTAGAAGAGCCAATAGAAGAAATCAATTTAGATGAAAATATAGTACTCAGAAGAGAATACTTAAAAGGGAAAATGGGAATAGTAGATGTACTAGCAAAAATAAACGAAAAAGAATATTGCCATATAGAAATGCAAATAGGAGAAACAAATCACATAAAAGAAAGACTGTTATATTATTGGGCAAGGCGATATACAAAAACGATAAAAGAGAGTGAGGAGTACCAAGCATTAAAAAGAACAATATCTATATTAATTACAGATTTTGAAGTAAAAGGGTTAGAAGACTTAGAAATGCACAGTAAATGGAAGATAATCGAGGAAAATGGCAAAAAACACGTATTGACAGATGATTTAGAGTTACATATAATGGAATTGCCAAAAGTAGAGAAAATGCAGGAAACAAAAGAAAATAGCAAACTACTAAAATGGCTAAAATTCTTAGAAAATCCTGAAAGTGAAGAGGTGGAAATATATATGAAGGAAAATGTAAATATGAAAGAAGCAAGAACAAAATTAGAAGGAATTAGTGAAGATGCAAGAATGCAGAGAATAGCAGAACTAAGAGAAAAAGCTATATTAGATGAGAAAGAGGCAAAATATACAGGGTATATGAATGGTCTAGAAGAAGGTAGAAAAGATGGAAAAGAATTAGGATTGAAAGAGGGAAGACAAGAAGGAAGACAAGAAAGCATAGAACAAATTGTTCGTAAAATGAAAAAGGCCAAATTTAGTATGGATACGATTAAAGAAATAACAGGATTAACAGAAGAAGAAATAGAAAAAATTGAATAATTCGCCATAACGGATAGCAAGAACAAAATCCATATAAGACTGTACCAAGAAGAAAAAAGCTATAGCGGACAAACTAAAAAGAAGTATAGAGTATAATACCAATTGAATGGTAAAATACTCTATACTTTTTAATTTTTACTATTTTGTGCAAATTTTTTCAATTTCTCGTAAGCTAAATAATTAATACTACCAGCAGGGAATTTTCCATTTGTATCTTTTTTGCCAGCTGGAACACCAGTTAAAATTTCAATACCTTCTTCAATTGTAGAAACCGTATAGATATGGAATAACTTATTTTTTACGGCATCTGTTACTTCTTCTGATAAATTTAAGTTTTCTACATTTTGAACAGGAATAATAACACCATGAGAACCATCTAGTCCTCTCATTTTGCATACTTGGAAAAATCCTTCTATTTTATCATTTACACCACCAATTGGTTGGATTTCACCTTTTTGGTTTACAGAGCCAGTTACAGCAATTGATTGATTAATAGGAATACCAGAAAGGCTAGACAAAATAGCATATAATTCTGTACTAGAAGCACTATCTCCATCTACACCATTGTATAATTGTTCAAAACAAATACTAGCTGTAAGAGATAGGGGAATATCTTGTGCAAACATTTCTCCTAAATAGCCACTCAAAATAAGGACACCTTTAGAATGAGAAGAGCCAGATAATTCTACTTCTCTTTCTACATTTACTATACCAGATTTTCCTGTATAGGTATTGGCTGTGATTTTGACAGGTTTTCCAAAAGTATAATCTCCGATAGTCATAACAGTAAGACCGTTAATTTGTCCTGTCACAAAGCCTTTAGTACTAATTAAAAGAGTGTTTTTTTCTATCATTTCCATATATTTAGCATCATATTTTTTTACTCTTTCAGCTCTCTGTTCAAGTGCTTTATTCACGTATTCTGCAGTTACAACTTTCTTTTTGTCCATTCTAGCCCATGTAGCAGCTTCACCAACAATTTGAGATAAATCATTGAAACGAGTAGATAATTTTGTTTTATCATCTGCTAATTTAGAAGCATATTCTACTACTTTAGCAACAGCAGTTCTATCTAATGGTGGAAGTTCTTCTTGCTCACAAAATCCATGAATGAAACGTGCTAATTTATTCATATTTTCTACAGTCATTGGTGCGTCATCTTCAAATTCTACTTTGATTTTAAATAGTTTTCTAAAATCACTATCCATAGCAAGTAAGGTTTGATAAATTGCTTCATTTCCTATAATAATTACTTTAATATCTAAAGGAATAGGCTCTGGTTTTAAAGAAATCATTACCATAGAAGAACGTTGATCCGCTGTATTCTCAATGGATAATTCTTTAATACGAAGTGCTTTTTTTAAAGCTTCATAGCAAATACCATTAGCCACTAAATCCTTTGCTTGAAAGATAATGTAACCACCATTTGCCATATGCATAAGACCAGGTTTTAACATAGTGTAATCTGTTTTTAAAGACCCATAATAGTTTTCATATTCTAATTTACCAAAAATATTGTGGTAGGAATAGTTAGAGTCCATAATAACAGGAGCACCCTCACGATTGCTATTATCTACAAAAAGGTTTACTCTATAATTAAGCCAAGGTTTTGGCATTTCCATTCTAGGTCCTGTAGTAGGAACTTTTGTGGTATCTTCTTCTTTGGTCACATAAGCAGGAATATTTTTTAAGATATCTTGTTTAATAGCATTTAAAAATTGGTTTATTTTTTTATTTCTTTTATATTTTGTTTTAATGTAATTGATATGAGAATTTACGGTAAGAAGTGCAATATTCGATTGCCATTCTTCTATTTTTTTGTCAGAGGCTCTCTCAATTTCTTTAATTTTTCCAATAACCTCCATAATTTGTTGTTGAACAATGGTAGATTTTTCTTCAAATTCCTTTTTAATAGCATCATCTAATTTATCAAATTCTTCTTCTTCAATGGTTTTGCCATTCATCATAGGCATCATATAAATACCATTTTGAGCTGTTTTTACTTGAAATCCATGCTTTTCCGATTCATGATTTAATGCCTCTAAAAGACTTGCTCTTTTTTCTTCAAATTCCTGCTTGATAAGTGTTTTTTCTTTTTCAAAGTCATCATTATTAAAAGTTTTTCTAATATCTGTGCGGATTTCTTTGATAAAGGTATCCATAGTTTCTTGAAATTCTTTTCCTTGACCAGCAGGTAAGGAAACGGCAATAGGCTCATTCGGATTTTCAAAATTATAAATATAGCACCAATCGTTTGGCGTTTTCACTTTTTTAGAAATACGGTCTAAATAGTTTTTGGTATACATGGTTTTTCCAACGCCACTAGGTCCTTCTATGTAAATATTGTATCCTTTAATATCTACATTAACTCCGAATTCTAGAGCTTTAATTCCTCTGTCTTGACCAATACCAGTATCGATAGAAGTAAGTTCTGAAGTATCTGCAAAGGTAAAAACAGAAGGGTCGCAGATTGTTCTTAAATCTTGATAAGATAATTCATTTTTCTTTTTCATTGGTTTCTCCTTTTTTATATATTTTATTATCATAAGCATTCTTTCTTAAGAAAGAGAAAAAGCCATTATAATGGCGTTATCTCCATTGCGATAATAGTTTTTACGAATGCTAATTTTTTGAAATCCCATTTTTTCATAAAAATGAATAGCGATGGTATTTTGGCTAGCTACTTCTAAAGTAATATGCTTGCATTTTTTCTCTTTCGCCTTAGAGATGAGATAAGTAAGAAGAAGCTTGGCAAATCCTTTTTTTTGATAATCAGCTCTCGTAACAATGTTCATAAGGTCGGCTTCATCCAAAACAATTTTGATACCACCTAAAGAGACTACTTCATCTTGATAAAATAGAATATAATAACTAGAATTAGTATTCCCCAATTCTTCTTCCCATATAGCATAAGTCCAAATATTGGGGAAATTTTTTTCAAAATTTTGTTGTAGTGCTTCTAAATGATAAGGCTGCATGGGTAAAATGTGAATATCTGATACATCCATTTCTTATTTTTCTCCTTCTAAAGCTCTTTCTGCTTGAGATTTTCTTAAATAAAGAGGTACTAAAGTATTAGAGTCGCCATAATGCCCATCTTGGTAATAATAAAAAGCACATCTAGCAACACTTACACTAGTTTGTCTGTGGAAGGCATCTGTTACAAAACTACATTTTTTTATGGTTTCCTGAATTCTATATTGATAGTGAGAAGCACCATCGCCAACCAATATAACAGGCTTATCTAACTTCTTTAATTCTTCAATTACCTCTGTAATGGTCTTTGCTTCTAGTTTACTAGCAGGAATATGTCCTTTTTTATGGTCTTTACTATCTTGAAATAAACCATAATATACATTCTCATTCTTAGCATCAATTAAACTACAAATATAGTGTTCTTCTTCATTAAAATAAGATGCCTCTACATTGCACGCTAAAGATTCCAAAGAATTTATACCAACTACTGGAATTTGCAAACTATCTGCAAAAGCTTTAATGGTAGCAATTCCTATACGAATGCCAGTAAAGGAGCCAGGTCCAATGCAACAAGCAAGTAAATCCATATCTTCTAGCCTAAGATTGGTGTTTTTTAGGACAGTATCTATCATAGGCATTAATTTTTGAGAATGTGTTTTGCTGTCTTCTAATTCTTTTTTATATAGTAATTTTTCATCTTCTGTAATACATACAGAACAAATAGAAGATGAAGTATCAATTGCTAAAATCTTCAATAAAAAGACCTCCTTTTACAACGTTATTCTATCCTAATCTACAAAATTTGTAAACGGTTTTTGAGAAAAAAATGCAATTTAGGGACGTTCCTTAAATTGCATTTTTTCAACACTTAAAATTCTTTCCGTTTCCTTTTCGGCATTTTTTTGGAAGGTTATTTTGTAATAAGTTTTTGGCAAGATGGGTTCTATTAATTCTCCCCATTCTATTAAACAAACCCCTTGTTCTAAATACTCTTCTCCGCCCATAGCATAGAATTCGTCTATGTCTTCTAGTCGGTAAACATCAAAATGATAAATAGGGAAATCCTTTGCATGATATTCATTTACTATGGTAAAAGTAGGACTAGAAATTTCGTTTTCTAATCCAAAATAGCTTAGAATTCCTTCTGTAAATTTAGTTTTACCGGAACCTAACTCTCCAGTAAGAATAACAACATCTCCAATTTGTAAATCTTTTGCAAAATTCTTAGCAAATGCTATGGTATCTTTTTCTGATTTTGATATAAATTTTTCCAAGTTATAAACTCCTTTAATTTATGATTGAATAAAATTATTTTACAGCAAATTTGTTGATTTGTAAAGAATAAATTGGAGGCATGTCCCAGAAATATGAAAGAAATGTGATAATGTCTTAAGTAATGAAATGAGAAAATGTCCCAA
>CAMMAC010000017.1 GCA_946493085.1 uncultured Clostridiaceae bacterium | reverse complement strand
ACCGCTTGGTTTCTTCAAAGGTTTGTTTATTGTTTACTTTTCAATGTACTTTTTTGCAATACAATCTGTTGTGTAACGACTTGTATTTTACTACTTTTTATAACTGTTGTCAACACTTTTTTAAAACTTTTCTAAAATATTTTTTAGAGGTTTTAAAGGGCAAAATAATAAACTAGTAATTTTGCATTTCTCTATCCATCTTTGCATTCACTTTTACTAATTTATATACTCTAAATATATATGTTTTCTTCAGTTACTTGGTACTTACTTATAATAGCATATAGATTTTATAAAGTCAATACATTTTTGAAAAAATTTGTCGTTTTTTTGAAACTTATTTTTTGCTGTCTCGTTATGTATTTATATTAACATAAATTCAGGCAAAAAGCAAGGATTTTTTCTTAGTAATTTTTGCCATTTTTTTAGCACATAATTACTCAAAATTGGGGCCATCTATTTCATTTCTTATTTTATTAGAAAAAAGAATATAGAAAAGAATGTTCTTCATTCTTCCTATATTCTATTCCTAACTTTAAAATATATTCTTTGTATTTTTCAAAAATAAAATATTCTCTATAAAATCCATTATAGCATATATTAGAATGGCAAGTCCAACTGTAAATAGAATTGCACCAGAATTTACAATTATATAAATTCCGCAAATACACATTGCTATAGCAATGATAAGACTATATAACCATAAACGTGAACTTAAATTTCTTAATTTTAGAGCGGTGCTACCTCTTACCAAAGCACTATAAACTATCCATATGCCTATGATAATTCGAAATACACTTAAAATAGTTCCGCTATAAGCTATTGTTATAATTCCTATAATAATCGCCATAATCCCATACACGAGATGATAATTATATAAATCCTGCTTTCCCTTTGCTTGTACGTAATCTATTATCTTCGCAATCCCTACAATACAGAAAATTCCTCCTAGCACGTAAGAAATAATGGCTAAGGTCTCTTCTGGTTTCCACATTAAAATAATTCCTATAAGTGCGAAAACAATAGATTCTATGATACTCATATATCCTGTCTTTTTTAATAATGTTTGAAAATAATTCATTGCTTTTTCTCCTTTTTTCTCATTTTATTGCTTTTTAGCTTCAAAGTCAATGAATTTTTTCTTAATTTTACAGTTCCACCAAAATCACATCATCTCCTATGCAAGTAATTTTTTGCCATGGTATCACAATATCATTACTATTAGAAAACATACTAAGCAATTTATTATTACCTGGTACAATAATAGAAGTAATGCTTCCACTTTCTAAATCGGCACAAACATCTTGCACAAATCCAAGCCTTTTTCCATCTGTAATATTAATGACCTCTTTATGCTTAAAATCTAATCCTTTTTGTCCCATTTTCTTTTCTCTCCTTTTTTCTACTTATATATATGAAGAGAAATAATAAAAGTTGCTATAAAAATAACAACTTTTATCGATAGATTCTCTTAATGTGTTCTATTGCACTTTTTTCTAATCTAGACACTTGTGCCTGAGATATACCTATCTCGTCTGCCACTTCTATTTGTGTTCTTCCCTCAAAAAATCTTTTTTCTACTATCATTTTTTCTTTATCATTTAATTTTTTCATTGCTTCTATGATGGTAATAGTTTCTGCCCAATATTCATCTGTACTTTTATGGTCACTTACTTGATCCATGACATATAAGTTTTCTGTTCCATCTCCATAAACAGGCTCTTGCAAAGAAATAGGCTCTTGTATAGCATCTAAGCAAAATACTATTTCTTCTTTATCCACTCCCAACTCTTTTGCAATTTGTTCTATCGTAGGCTCTTTTTGCGTTTCTTTTGTTATTCTTTCTTTTACTCCTAGTGCTTTATAAGCTAAATCTCTTGTAGATCTACTTACTCGAATTTGGTTATTATCTCTTAAATATCTTCGTATTTCTCCTACTATCATAGGTACTGCATAAGTAGAAAATTGTACATTTTGGCTCAAATCAAAGTTATCCATTGCTTTAATGAGCCCTATGCAACCTACTTGAAATAAATCATCTAGATTTTCTCCTCTTCCATAGAATCGTTTTATGACACTTAATACTAATTTTAAATTTCCATTTACAAATATATCTCTTGCTTCTTTATCTCCTTTTTTGATTCTTATGAACAACTCTTTCTTTTCTTCTGCAGAAAGTACTGGTATTTTTGACGTATCTACGCCACATATTTCTACCTTGTTTGCCATAAAAAACTCCTTATTCATATTTGTATTACTACAAGTATGTCCAAAAGGAGTTTTTTTATGCAAAATCTTTATCCTGTTTTACTCATAATTTCTTTTTTCATTTTGCCAATAATTTTTTTTTCTAGTCGTGAAATATAGCTTTGTGATATTCCTAACATATCGGCTACTTCTTTTTGTGTTTTTTCATTTCCTCCCAAGAAACCAAAGCGCAATTCCATAATATTTCTTTCTCGATTACTCAATTTCGCAATAGAAGCTTTTAATAATTGCTTATCCACCTCATCTTCTATTCCTCTAGAAGTAACATCTGGATCTGTTCCTAAAATATCAGACAATAATAGTTCATTTCCATCTCCATCTTGATTTAATGGCTCATCAATAGAAATTTCTCCTTTCATACGATTACTTCTTCGTAAATACATTAAAATTTCATTTTCTATACACCTAGAGGCATAAGTTGCTAGCTTTATTTTTTTATCTGCATTAAAGGTATTTACTCCTTTCATTAATCCGATGGTTCCAATCGATATTAAATCTTCTATTCCCACTCCTGTATTTTCAAACTTTTTCGCAATATACACTACTAATCTTAAATTTCTTTCTACTAAAGTTTGCCTTACTTCTAAATCTCCTGTTCCCAATTTTTGCAATAATTTCTCCTCTTCTTCTGGCGTAAGTGGAGGTGGCAATGTAGCACTTCCTCCTATGTAATAAATTGGCATTTCTTCTATATGATTATCATTCGTAAGCTTTGCATAAATAGTATTAATGCTACCCACTAACATTTGTAATAGATTCATTTTTTCTGCTCCCTTCCCATATGTCTAATCCTATTAAAGCATGGTAATTTCCTTTTTTACTAAACGGTTTATCATAAATTCCTATAATCACATTCTTTATTTCTTCCTCCTCTTCTTCTTTTTCTAAAATAACTTTATTGGCTTTTATTCCTATTAACATTCCATTTTGTTTTCCTAAAGAGGAAAAAGGTATCACTCTTAACTTAGACATATACTCTATATATTTTTTTCTAACATCTTCATCTATCTGATCACCTCCCATCCATTTTTCTAAATGTTCCAACACTCCTCTCGGAATGATGTCTTCCAATATTTCTTTTTCTACAACAACAACTGGCACTCCTGTAATAGGATCTTTTAGCATATTTCCTGTATCTATCATTGCTCTTGTTTTTACTCTATTTTTTTCTATTTCAATATGAATTTCGCAAAACATATCTTTTTTGCTAATCCTATTTTTTACTACTTTAAAAGCAATTGCTGTAATGGTAAAACCTACAATTCCTCCTAATAAGGCAATTTTTAAAGGGTAAGTTCCTATATATACTCCATTTTTCATTAAAATTTCTTGTGGTTTTACAAAATATAATAGGGCAAAAGCACATCCTCCAAATACAAAAGAGGTTAAATAAAAAATTAGAATTTGCTTTAGTAATATTTTTATGTGTTTTGCATTATAAGCTAGATATACCATTAGAATGGACAGTATCACTTTTAGAATAGTATTAGAATATATTTCTAATATTTGCATGTACCCTAAAATAGCATAAAAGCTTCCTATCAGAGCAGACAAAAGTAGTCTCCAATGTTTTATCTTTATTTTTAAGATATAAGTAGTTGCAAACAAGATAATATAGTTCATGCAAAGATTTTCTAATAGTACAATATCTAAGTAGACTGTCATGTTTTTCACCTCTTGCTTTTTCTTCCAATATCCTCTTTTGTAAATTTTCTTACGTTATTGTACAACATTTGCTTTTCAAATTCTGTCATATCTTAGGCTCGAAAAAAAGAAATCATCTACATAATCAGATGATTTCTTTTCTCTTTTTCTTCTATTCTATTTTGCTTCTTTTTTTTCGACAGAACTTTCTATTTTTCTTCCATTGTCCATTTAGGCCCTGATTTAAATGAGACATTCTTTATTTAATTCCTTTATTTTTTCTTAGAAAAGATGGAATATCTAAGTCATTAGAGGAATTTGTGTTTTCTACTGGTGCTGGGATAGAATTAATTTTTTCTCCCCATGCTTTATCTACAATGCTATCTACGTTACTTGCTACTGAATTTGCATCTTTTTCGAAACCTGTTGCAATTACAGTAATGATAATATCTTCATCTAAACTTTCATCAATTACTGCACCAAAGATGATATTTGCTTCTGGATCTACACTTCTTTGTACTAATTCTGCTGCTGTATTTACTTCGTGTAATCCTAAATTTGGTCCACCTGTAATATTGATGATAACTCCTCTTGCACCTTCGATAGATGTTTCTAATAATGGACTTTGTACGGCTTGTTTTGCTGCATCTTCTGCTCTATTTTCACCTGATGCTCTACCAATACCCATATGTGCCATTCCTGTATTCAACATGATAGTTTTTACATCTGCAAAATCTAGGTTAACAAGTCCTGGTATAGCAATTAAATCTGAAATACCTTGTACACCTTGTCTTAAAACATCATCTGCCATTTTGAAAGCTTCTACTATGGAGGTTTTTCTATCTATAATTTGTAATAGTTTATCGTTTGGAATAACAACTAAGGTATCTACTTTTCCTTTTAAGCTTTCTACTCCTCTTTCTGCTTGTGAAAGACGTTTTTTACCTTCGAAAGTAAATGGTTTTGTAACAACTCCAATTGTTAAAATTCCCATTTCTTTTGCACATGCTGCTACGATAGGCGCTGCACCAGTTCCTGTTCCTCCGCCCATACCAGCAGTAACAAATACCATATCTGCACCACGAAGTGCTTCTTGTATTTCTGCCTTACTTTCTTCTGCTGCTTGTGCTCCTATATCTGGATTAGCTCCTGCTCCTAATCCTCTTGTAATTTTTTCTCCTATTTGTATTTTGGATCCTGCTTTGGATAATAATAATGCTTGTCTATCTGTGTTTACTCCTATAAAGTCTACTCCTTTAATACCAGAGTCTACCATACGGTTTACTGCGTTATTACCAGCTCCCCCTACACCAATTACTTTTATGGTGGCGGTTCCATCTAACATTGTGTTTTCATCTACGCTATCTACTATCATATTGTTATTTTCCTCCTTCTACTATATATCTATTTTAAAAAATTAATAACTATTTGGTTGTAATCATTCTAGTTTTACTAAAATATGCCCCTATTTTTCTTTTTTAAGAATAAAAGAATTCTTTAATTCTTTCGATTACTGTTTTTAAGAAACTTTCTTGTGTATTGGAATCTATATTACTTGACACTGTTTTTGTATATGGTCTTGCTGCTATATATCGCACTAGAGAATAAGCTGTTCTATATTCTTGTCTTACTGTACTCACTAATCTTCCTGTGGATATTTTTACTGGAATATTTAGAATTACTTTTCCTGCTACATCACTCTTATTGATATTGGTAATTCCTTGACCTGTTAATATCACATTATTAATTCTCTGTTTAATTCCTTGCATCGTAATATTTTTATTGACTAATGAAAATATTTCTTCTATCCTTGCCTCTATAATTTCTATTAATTCGGAACTTTTTATTGCTTTTGATTTTACATCTTCTCTACATGTATTTAAAATAATTTCATTATCATTATCAATAAAAGATTTCATGGCCAATCCATATTGTTTCTTTAATTTTTCCGCTTCTTCTTCCGAAATATTTAGCACTAGTGCTATATCCGATGTAATACTATCTCCTCCTAAAGGAATGGTATCTGTATAAATAAATCCGTTTCCATCAAATACACCAATTTCCGTATTTCCTGCTCCGATGTCTAATAACATAACATTATCATTCAATTCATTATTATCTAGCATTACATTTCTCTCTGCTAATGTAACTGGTACTAATCCATCTATATCCAGTCCTGCTTTCCTAAAAATGTTTATTAGCTGTTTTACATAGTCTTTATCTGCTAATAACACTTGTGCATTTAAGGTAAAATTAGAAGATAAATTTCCCACCGGATCGTTTACTACTTTTCCATCTTCTAGTATAAAACAATCTGGCACAATATCTATAATAGTTTTTCCCTCTGGTAATTCTACATCTTTTACTTGCATAATACTACTGGATACATCTTTTACAGATATTCCTGCATATTTATCTTTTGCCTCTTTGGTAATGCTATTTTGTACAATCGTTACATACTTTCCTGGTATAGTTACATAACTAGAATTAATTTTTAGTTCTGTTTCTACCTGCGCTTCTTCTATTACTTTTGAAACAGCTAAAGCGACTTCGTCTTCATCAATAATTTTAGATTTTTTTATTCCATGACATGGATGGCTTGCATTACAAATTATCTCTATTTGGTTAAAATTATTGACTTCTCCTACTACTAGACTAACCTTAGAAGTACCGATGTCTAGCCCTACAATTATATCACCTATAGCCAAAGCTAACTCCTCCATTTTTCACTTCATTTTAACTTTCCTTAGAATATTATATTTCGGCAAAAAAGTCAATAGAATTTGTTATATTTTTGTAATATTTTCGTAACAAACCTGTAACAATGTTTTCTTTTGTCGATTTATGCATTTTATAACTTTTCTATTGATTTTTCCACTTTTATTTTCTTTTTTCATCCAACTGCTTTTGGACTATTGTTTTTTGCTTTCTTCTATTGTTGCTTCTGCCTTTGCAATAATTTTTCTATTTGTAATTTTTTCTACATAATATCTGCGAATCGTTCCTAAATTGTTAAACATCCTTCCTACAAAAACAACCACAGCTGCTAAATGAATATCTACATTTAATCGTTGTCCTAAATAAGTTAATGCCATTGCTAAAATTGCATTTACGAAAAATCCAGATATAAATATTTTCATATCAAATTTCTTTTGCAAACTAGAACTAATTGCTCCAAAAACAGAATCTAATGCTGCAATAATAGCAATTGCTAAATAACCAGAATAAGTATATGGTATCATTGGAATATTTACACCAATCAATGCTCCCACAATGCATCCAATAATAATTGCGATAAATAACATCATTCTTCTTCTACCTCCTTTGCATAATTCAAACTCATAAGTTCTCTAGAACTTCTATAAGCTGGAATAGTTATATTGTTTTGTTGTACTAATTCTACTGTTTCACCATTACTGGTATGTGTATCTATAAATCCGCTATTTTTTAAACTAAGTGCACTAAATAAATAGGTTTGATCTCCAATTGCTTTTACCACATAAGGAGATGTTACTCTTTCGGTATTGACTAAAATACTATCTCCTACTGCCACAATCTCAGACATATTTACGATTCTCTTATCATTAATAGAGATAGCTTCTGCTCCTGCCAAGCGAAGTTCATTCACTAGTACTAATAAATCATCTGCTGAAATGGTTTGTGCATCATTATCTGTTAATGTTACAATAACCCCATTTCCTACTACATCTGTTTTTCCTAGTAATAAGTTTGTTTGCTCTAATTCTTGATCTAAAATTTCAGAAGATGCCTCATTGGATTCAATTGTTCTTTTATATTCATCAATTGTATTTTGTGTTTCTGATAATCTTTGTTCTGTTTCCTCATATTTCTCTTTCCAACTAGAAAGCATGGTTCTAAGCTCTGCTTCTCTTGCTGTTTCTATTCCTGTAATGTCTGTTTCTTCTATCGTTTTAAATTGTGCAAACATAACGGCTACTAAAAGCATTGTAACTAATCCTATGATTATAGCAATGTATATTTTTTGTTTTTTCATCCTTCTTCTCCCTTCTCTTTATTGCATCTCATTAGAATTTTCTTTCTATTTCTATTCTTGTGTTCTCATATATTTTGCAGAGATAACTCCTGAATATTTTGGAATTTCTACTTTACTGGACTTTTTCATACTTGTTACAATTCCATAGGAATTTAACTCTTCTAAAAATCCACCTGGTCTATCTAATGCCGTCATTAATCTTTCTGGGAAGCCGATTGCTTTAATTACAAAAGGAGAACTTACTCTAGCATCATTTACTTTAATTACATTCCCTATACAAATGATACTTGTAGTAGACACAACTCTTTGTCCATTAATAGATATAGCTTCTGCTCCCGCATTTTTTAGTTCATTTACTATCATTCGAATATCAGAATCATGTACTAAATGATTGGAAATTTGGTCTAACACACTAATAGAATCTACTGTTGCATTAGGGTCATCTTGCAATGTAATTTCTACACCTTCTCCTTCTAAATCTGTTAATCCTAATAAATTATTATTTAATTTTATTTCTGCTTCTTTTTCTGCAGAACTACCATCATTTTGAGTTGCTTGCTCTCTTATTTGTGCTAACTCTTTTTCTGCATTTTCTAAACTACTGTAAGCATTATCATATCTCTCTTTCATTCTTAGCACTTCATCTCTTAATTCGTCTTCTGCTAAAGTTTGACCAACTGTTTCGTTTGTTCCTTTTATGGTATTAATCTGTATCACAATAGCAATGGTTAATATCATACATACGATACCTAATGTGATAGCTATTTTATTTTTGCTCAAATTTTTTCACTTCCTTTTTATACATTTACATTTTGTCTAAACATTGGATATTCATTGTTTAAATCCACATTTACAAAAATTTCTCCTGCTACGCCCTTTTCTTTTTCTAAAATGGCTTTTACATTTAACATTTTATCGCTTAAGTTGGAATCATCTCCCATATGTACTATTTTTTGTTCTGTCTCCATTACCAACTTATAATCTTCATCATCTTCTATTCCTATTCTAGTAATGTAATTTGCAATATTATTTTCTTTAGCTAAATTTACCATACGAAGTACTATTTCCAATTTTTCTAAATCGGTTTGGCACAACCTATTTCCTACTACTAAGTCATCCACACTTGTTTCTAAACCTTGCAAAATAGGTAATTCCAATTTTTCAGGAGAAAGCTCTAATAAATAACCTTGATTACTCATATATAAATACTGGTTGTCCTTTTCTATCATAAAAGTAGCTACTCTCTCTGTAACTGTAATTTGTATTTCTGCAGGTAAATTTCTGTTAATAGTTACTTTATCTATATACGCATTTTGCTTAATATTTTCTCTTGTTTGTCCTTTTCCTACTTTGAAAATATTTTCTCCTACGGTAATTCCTGATAAGCTAATAATTTCCGCTGTACTAATTTGGCTGTTACCTTGCACCGTAATAGTTTGTATATTAAAAATTGGTGATAACATAACAGCAATTGTAGAAGCTACTAGGATAATGGCTAGACTAGTAAATCCTACAATTTTTTTGATTTTCTTTTTTCTTTTTTCCCTTTTTATCCTTTCCTCTTCTGAGATTGGCTCTTGTTGTTTTGGAATATATTTTTTCTTGTCCTTTACTTGTTTTTGCTTTGCATTTGTTTGGGTTCGCTTCTTGTTTTTTATTTGTTTTTTCTTTGCTTTACTATTTGTTTGAGAACGATTACTTTTTTTATTAGAATACGGTATATCTTGTTGTGGCTTATTTTTCTTTTTTGGTTCTTCTATTTTCGTAACGCCTATTATAATCTCATCATCAAAGCGAAAGGTATCTTTCTCCTGTTCTTTTGTTGTTTTCTCTTTTTGCTTCATTCTTTTTCCTTTTGCAAAAACCTTCCTTTTCTTTTCCTCTTTGGTATTTCTTGCCATTATCTCACCTCTTTTCTTTTATGTATTTTTCAATTCTATTTTTGCACCTATTTTGGTTAACTTTTCTTCTAATTTTTCATATCCCCTTTGGATATACTCTATATTTTCTACTTTTGTTATTCCTCTGGCTCCTAAGCCTGCAATTACTAGCGCTGCTCCTCCTCGCAGGTCTGTACTAGTTACTGTTGCTGCACTAAGCCTCTTTACTCCTTTAATAACTGCCATTTTCCCCTCTATTTGAATTTTGGCTCCCATCCTCTGCAATTCTGTTAAATATTTATATCGATTTTCAAAAATATTTTCAATAATGACAGAGGTTCCTTTTGCTGTAGTAAGCATAGCTCCAAAAATGGATTGCATATCTGTTGGGAAACCTGGGTATGGCATGGTTTTTATATCTACCGCTTTTAGTTTTTTGGGTACTTGTATTTCTATTTTCTTGTTTCCTACCTCTATTTTTGCTCCTGCTTCTTGCAATTTATAGATGATAGGTGTTATATGCTCTGGCACTACTTGATTAAGGATTAAATTTCCACCCGTTACTGCTGCTGCACAAAGAAATGTTCCCGTTTCTATTCTATCTGGCATTACTTTATAGCTAACTTCTTTTAGTTTTTTTACTCCTGTAATTTTTACAATGTTGGTTCCTGCGCCTTCTATTTTGGCTCCCATACGATTTAAAAAGATAGCTAAATCTTCTATTTCTGGCTCCATAGCAGCATTTGTAATGGTAGTTTCTCCTTCTGCTAGCACTGATGCTAATATGATATTTTCTGTGGCACCCACACTTGGAAAATCTAGGTTGATATTTGCCCCTATTATTTTATCACACTTGCACCTAATAAATCCAGCATTTTCCTCAATATTTATTCCTAATTTTTTAAAAGCGTTCAAATGTAGGTCTATAGGCCTTGCTCCAATCTCACAACCTCCTGGATACGTAAAGACCGCTTCTTTAAATCTTCCTACAATTGCTCCTGCCATAATTACTGTAGAACGCATTTGCCTCATTAAATCTTCTGGTATTTCTGTACTTTTCATTGGTTTCGAATTGATTTCTATTTTATCACCATTTTTACTGACTTTGCAACCTAAATATTTTAATATCTTTAAGGTAATTTGTGTATCATGAATATTGGGTACGTGATACAATTTTGTACTACTGCCATTTAAAATGCTTGCCGCTATAATAGGTAGGGATGCATTCTTAGAACCAGATATGTACACTTCCCCTTCTAATTTTCTTCCTCCTTCTATGATATATTCTTGCATTTTGTTTTCTCCCTTCTTGATTATTTTGCTATATATTATGTTGCATCTTATAAAAAAGTGAGAATTTGCTTTTTTTGCTTTGCAAGAAAAAAGAACTAGAGGAATCTCTAGTCTTTTTTGCAATTTATTATTTTAACTATTTTATCAAAGTTACTTTTTAATTGTTCCATTATATATTGTTTTCATAGAGCTATTCCAATATTGCTTTAACCATTTTATTCTTTCTACTCTTAAATACTCTGCTATCTGTTTTCCGTCTTTTATATCATATTTTTGTTGTATTTGTTTTCCTGTTACTGCTTGCAACATTTCTTTCCCTAAAACGTCAAACATAATATTATTTAAACTACCTTCATTTCTTGACTTATCACACTCAACTACTATTTTCATTCCGTCTAGCCCTAACAAAGATTTTTCTACTCTTGTTATAAAATCTACTTGTTTTGCTGGTGTCATTTTTTCAAAAATTCCACCTTTCATGTGTTCTTTTGCAGCTACTTTTCCACATTTTATCCATGCTTTGGGGATTTTTAACCTTTTCCCTAAATTTTCTACTAAACTCACTCCTTTTTCATCATGTCCATAATGATGCGGTTGCATTTCTTTTGGTGTAACTCCTTTTCCTAAATCATGTACTAAACAGCTAAATCTAATCTTTAGGTCTTTTGTTAGCAGTGTACTCTTATCTACAACTTGCATTGTATGTTCAAAACTATCGCCCTCTGGATGATATTTTCTTGGCTGTATACTATCAATTAAATCATATATCTCTTTAAAATGTACCTCTAATACATTTGCTCTTTTTAATACTCGAAAAAATATAGAAGGTTTACTTGCTTTCAATGCTTTTTCCAATTCATGAAATATTCTTTCTGGAGATAAAGTAGTCAATTCTTGCTTTAATTGTTGCATGAATTGAATCGTTTCTTCTTCTACCTCAAACTCTAGCATTGCTGCAAATCTTGCTACTCTATATACTCTTAATGGATCCTCCTGAAAAGCTTTTGAAACTGCTCTAATCCTTTTCTCTTGCAAATCTTTTTTCCCATTATATGGGTCTATCCATTGTTTTGTGAGAATATCTTGTGCCATAGCATTTATAGTAATATCTCTTCTTGCTAAATCTTCTTCTATAGGAATGTTAGGTGATGTTTCAACCTCAAATCGTTTATGCCCTTTTCCTATTTTTCTTTCCTTTCTGGCAAACGCAATTTCCCTTCCTTCTAAATCATACACGGCAAAACTTTTCCCTCTTATTTTGGCCTGTGGGAAAATAGATTCAAATTGCTTTGTACTAATTCCTGTCACACAAAAATCTTCATCATGAACAGGTAGTCCTAAAATTCTATCTCTTAAGTATCCTCCTACATAATATAGCCTTCCTCCTGCTTCCTGTATTCTCTTTGCTATTTGCTCTGTTTGCATAAACTCTCCCCTTTTGCACTTTAAGAAATGACCCCAAAAATTTACTCTCCTTGTTCTCTCTCATTTTCTTTCGTTTGCTCTTCTATTTGTATCAAGTTTCCTGCTGTTTTTTCAAATGCTTGCCTTTTCTTTTCTTTATCCTGTTCTCCTGCATACTGAGAAGCGTATTCTTTCTGCAAATTTTCTGTTGCTTTTACTAAAGGAACTACTTTTTGAAAATAAGTATCATTTATAATATCGCTTTTAATTTCTACTCCCTCTGTATCATATCTTGCTACTATATTGCCATTTATTCTGAATTCATAATATTGTTTTTGCATTGTTTCACGCTTATTTTCCTCTTTGGCAGATAGTTGATAATTTGTTATATTTCCTAATTTGTCTCTTTGTATTCCTACTTGTCCAGTGACTGCTGTCCAATAAAAATCCCCTTCACCAATTGTATTTTCTGGATTTTGTTCGTTATAGCCTGCTACCACAACTTTTTCCGCAAAATCTCTAATATTTTGATTTCTTTTTTCGTCATTATTTTCTTTGTCTAATTCTTTATAAAAAGCCTCAAAATCTTCTTTTACTACAGTAACTTCTTCTACAGGTTCTTTATAATTCTCCTCTGTTTGTTCTACTGCCTCTGGATTTTGCCTTTGCACTTCCTTGTGGCCTGCTAAACTATAAATGCTACTACCACCTATTGCAAGAGTTGCAACTACTCCACCAATCGCTATTCTCGTCCTCATTTGTTTTATTCTCTTATATTTGTTTGCAATTTTGGGATGTTCTTTCAAATATCTCTTTGTCAACTCCTCTTCTCTCATTTCGAAGATTTGTTGGCTTACTTCTCTATTCATACCTACTGCATTTCTCATAAAATCTTTATATACTAATCTCCTTAATTGTTTTTCTGGACTTTCTAGTATACTCATATATTTCATCCTTTCTTACACAAAATCATCTGTTTTTATTATACTACTTTTACCTTTTTCTGTCAAAAAGCTCACCCTAAAGAATGTCTTCAAAAAATTGAACTTTAAGGAATGTCCCTAAAGTTCAATTTGAATTTCGTAGATGCCTCCCTCTTTGGATAATTTTATTTGTTTATCTTCTTTTTTTACTCCATTGACAATAAATTTTTCTACTTCTCCATTGGTTTCTATATTTTCATTTACGCTACTTTTCCCTTTTGGATTTTCTACTTTAATATGATAGATGCTATTTCCATAACGATATTCTATTTTATATTCTTTCCAATCTCTTGGTATACATGGCTTTATTTTTAAAATATTATTTTCTATTTTTAGTCCTAAAATATATTCTATCCCTGCTACTTGCATCCAGCTTGCAGATCCTGTATACCATGTCCAACCACCACGACCTACTAAATTTCCTCTGGAATAGATATCTGCTGCTATTACATAAGGTTCAACTTTATATTTTAATGCCATTTCTTTTGTCCTTGCATGTTCTATGGGATTGATCATTCTAAATAATTCTAAAGCTTTATCTCCAAGTCCCAACATACTAAAAGCAATAATTGCCCAAATGGCTCCATGTGTGTATTGTCCTCCATTTTCTCTCGTTCCTGGCAGATAAGCTTTGATATAGCCTGGCTCTAAATTACTTTTTTCAAATGGTGGATCTAGCAAACGAATTAATCCATTCTCTTTGTCTACTAAATGATTTTCTAAGCTTTCTAAAGAAATATATTTTTTATCATTATCTCCTGCTCCTGAAATAGTTGCCCAACTTTGAGATATTCCATCTATTTTACATTCTTCATTTTGAATACTTCCTAATATTTCTCCATCATCGCAAAAAGCTCTTCTATACCATCTTCCATCCCATGCGTTTGTATTTAGGGCTTTTTTTAGCATTTCTATAGTGCGTTTATATTGTTCTTGAAAACTCTTCTCTTTTTCTAATTGTTCTTGTTTTCCTTCTTCTTTCCACTTTTCTATTTGTTCTTCTTGTATTGGAAGCCATTTTTGTAATACATCATATAGGAAAAAGCCAAGCCAAACACTCTCCCCTTTTCCTTTATTTCCTACAGTACTAAATCCATCGTTCCAATCACCAGAACCTATTTTAGGAAGATGATTTTCTCCAAATTGCATTGCTTTTTGGATAGCTCTTGTGCAATGTTCATAGATACTAGCAGTTTCTTTTGTTTCTAAATATAGGTCATATCGCTCGTCTTCTCCTTCTTCTAATGGCTTTCCTTCTAAAAATGGTGTTTTTTCTTCTAATAAACTGGTATCCCCTGTTATTTTACAATATTCTTCTGTCACGTACACTAACCATAACAAGTCATCGGAAAATCTGGTACGAATACCTCTTCCTGTTTCCTCATGCCACCAGTGTTCTACATCTCCTTCTTTAAATTGATGTCTACTATGTTTGATAATCTGATGTTTCATTCTTTCTGGCATGGTATATTTTAATCCTAATGTATCTTGCAATTGATCTCTAAATCCCAATGCTCCACCAGATTGCTGATAAGCAGACCTTGCCCAAAGTCTACTAACCATAGACTGGTAAATCATCCATCCATTCATTAAAATGTTAAAGGACTCCAACGGTGTTTCTACCTGTAATTTTTGAGTAGTCTCTTGCCAATACCTTTGTACTTCTTCTAATGCCTTTTCACAATTTTGTATGTTGGCATATTGATAGGCTTTATCTAAACACTGTATTTTATTTTCTTCCATGCCAAGAACAAAAGAAATTTCTTTTTGTTCTAAAGCCTCTAGACTTACTTCTATTTCTATCGCAATAATTCCTTCTTGTCCTAAGCTATTTTCCCCATTTAATCCTTTTTTGTGCATAGCTTCTGGATTTTGCAGGCTACCATTTCCTATGAAAAAGCTTTTGCTTCCTGTATAAGACTGTATTTCTTCGCTACTTGCTACATAAACATATCCTGAAATTACTTCTCCCGCATAATTTTTTGCAAGTATGGTATTCGCTTTTTTTACAAACTCTATTCCTATCCATCCTTTTGTTTGTTCTTCGTCTTCACCAAGTACCGGTTTGATGTAATAAACTAATTTTATTTTTTTCTTTTGTGGTGCTAAGTTTTGCAAATGGATAAGATAGATTTTGCTATTATCTTCTTTTGGCACAAATATAGTGGTTTCTTGTTTGATAGAGGAACTTGTATGCATAAATCTACTATATCCAAAACCATAAATGGTATCATAATCATTTTCATCTGGCATAGGATTTAATCCTAAAGAACATACTTTTTTTGTTTCTTCCTCTTTCATATAAATTATTTCAGAAGGAATATCTTCTACCGGTTGATTCACCCAACTTGATATTCGATTTAGTCTACTATTTTCACACCATGTAAAACCTCCCATACTATCTGTTACTAAAGTTCCAAAATGTTCATTTGCCATTATTTGACTCCATACATTTGGTAGACGATGGTCTTTATTTTGTTTTATATGATATTCTTTTTGAGAAAGTAAAAATCCACCAAATTCATTGTAATATTTTAATTTCTCTCCATCTAGACTTTGTCTTTGTATTTCTTCTTGACTTAATAGATAAGGACTTGATTCTTCTTTCATCACATCTTGTTTATTTTCTATATACTCTTCTTCTCTATCTTTTAAATTTCTAGCAACTGGTCCTTTTTTACTGTCAATGATTAAATTTGCTCTTTCCTCTAGTAACTCTTTGTCTTCTACATTTTCTAAAACCCAAATTCCTCCTTTTTGATTTTGCATATAAGCTAAATTTTCATTATAAATACAATTTTGAATTTCTTCTCTTACATAATTTTCATAACTATTTTCTTCTTCGTTTAAAATAATCAAATCTACAGCAATATGCTTACTACGATAAAAGTTATAGGCTTTTAAAATATCTTTTAATACATAGCTATCTCCTATTTGCTCTATTTTTAAAAGTAAAATAGGTAAATCTCCAGAGATTCCATATTTCCATAATTTACTTTGAAACGCTTCTTCTTTTTCTACTAATTTTGGTAGGCCCTGTGTTTTTAGAGGATTCTGAAAAAGTAAATAAGATAACATTGTTTGATATTCCTCTATCTGCTTTGCTTCTACTCCTAAATAACGATTTTCTGCTTCTATTCTTGCCCTAGATAATTTAAATGCTGTATCTAATTTTGCTTTATTTTGATACTCTTTTATTTGCTCTATCACTATATTTCTATCTTCACCTACTGCTAAGATATAGTAAATTTGTGTTTTTTCTCCTTTTGGTATGGTTATGGTTTTTCTCATTGCTAAAATAGGATCTACTGCAAAGTCTAATTTTTTAGAAAAAGGTTTAGAGCTTTCTATTTTTTCTGGAATTCCTAAATTTCCTCTTCCATTTAATTTTTCTTTATCTACTTCAAACTCTAGGTCTCCTTTCCCTCCTCCTACTTGCATAGTAACTGCCATATACATATCTTTTTCTTCTTTCGTATGTTTCTTTCTTTTTATGATAAAAATATCTTCTTCCTTTTCTATTCTAAGGAACAAATTATTAAAAGCAGGGTGGGCATTATCTTGTCTACTTTGTGAAATAACAGGTTCTAGTACACTACTTACTTCAATAGTTTCTTCTTCTGCTCCTCTATTTTCTAAAGTAACTCTTCTTATTTCTACAGGGCTATCACTACTAATCGTTACTTCTGTTATCGTTTCTATACTACCATCTATTCTCGCTATTTTATCTTTATCCTCTGAAAATATAATTTGATACTTATCTGGTTTTCCTAAATCATTACGAAAGCCAGATGTCCATATACGTTTATTTTTAATATTTTTAAAATAGAAAAGTATTCCTTGTACGGTATCTTTCGTTTCTTTAAAACGATTGATTAAGATATCTTTATACTTACTATATCCTTGCCCCTTTTGATCCATTACTATGAGATAATCATTACTGCTAATTACATTAATTCTTTTTAATGGCATTTCTGGTTTTTCGTAAATTCTCTCACAATAATCTGCATAATCACGGTATTTTATTTTGGTTGGTTTTTCTTTTTGTTCTTTCGTAATAATCATACTCTCTGGCATTCTCTCTTGCAATAAAATATCCATTGCTTCTATTTCTGGATTTTCTTCAAACCTTTTTTGCAAAATACCATCTGAAAATAAATTATTGATAGAAAGTAGTATGAGTGCCTGATGATGTGCCATGTATGTTTTTACTACTGCATAATTTTCTCCTCTGTTTAATCTGGCTGGTGTATAGTCAATAGATTCATAAAGTCCATACTTTCCTCTCATGTGATTTTGTTCTAATATTTTTATATTTTTAATAACCTCTTTTGCTTCATCTGGCAGTGCCAACACACTACCATAACTTGCTACTACAATATCATCTTCTAGTCCTCTTTTTAACCCAAGCCAAGGTATACCAATAGCCTTATATTGATAATTATTGCTAAAATCTTTTACATGGAAAGCTGTTTCTGAAAACCCCCATGGCACACCTAATTTTTGACTATACTCTTTTTGGCTCATAAGCATAAACTGACAGGATTCTGCCAGTAAACTTCCTTTATACTGTTTCATATTGATATTTGGCATTAAATATTCAAATGCTGTACCAGACCAGGAAACTAGCCCTTTATATCCATTTAAAGAAGTAAGTGTTCTACTAAGGGCAAACCAATGCTTTGGTGATACATCCTTTTTAGCAATTGCTACAAAACTGGTTTGTCTAGCTTCTGAAGCTAACAAGTCATAGTAAGAATCTGTTAGCTGATTATTGTCCACATGAAATCCAATACTAAATAGTTTTTTCTCTTCATTATATAATTTCGTAAAATCGGCTCTTGCTATAGGAATTTCTCCAATTTCTCCCTCTACCCATGTTGGAATTTGTTCTAATAAACTTTTCTTTACTTGTTTTTTTTCTAAAACAGATGCCAAAAATGTTTTTACAATATAAATATATCCTACAAAGTTTCCACTATCTACTGTAGATACGTATCTAGGAGATAAAGGTTGCAATGTATGAATATCATACCAGTTATATAAATGTCCATTCCATTTTGGCATTTCTTCCACAGTAGCAATCATATGCAATAATAGCGTTACAGTATCTTCTAGGGTTTCATACCCTAAATCATAACTAGAAATAACCGCTAACATGCCTAAACCAATATTGGTAGAAGATGTGCGACTTACTACAATTGGAATTCTATCTTCTTGATAATTATCTGGTGGCAAATAATGGTTTTCCTCTGTTAAATAAGTTTTAAAAAATTGCCAAGTTTCTCTTCCCAATTCCATTAAATATTGCTTTTCCTCTGGTTCTAAAGTTTCTTTTTCTGTTTTTTGCTTTGGCACTTTACACATATACCACAATATTGCTGGTGCTATTAGCCACAAAATAGCTAATATAAAAAATAAGATACTTAACGGTTCCTGTTTTGTAGTACATAAATAAACTATCACCCCTACAGAAATGATAATATTGGCAAGCATATTTCTGTAATAAGAAATAAGAGACGTTTTAGCTAATTTTTCCGCTTCTTCAGAAGTAATCCACTCTAACATATGCTTTTTACTAATCCACAAACGATAACATGTTTTTACAATGGCATTAGCAGAAGTATACGCTTTGTCTGGAAGAGAAGCTATCGTTAATATTCCTCTATCGATACTTGCCATACTTACACTAATGGTACTATCAAAACTTTTCCTACTTCCCACATTTTCTTTACGATACACAATTTTATCTATCCACTCCAGTAAAGTAGGTGTTAATAAAGCAATTAAAAATAACCAAGCCAAACCATTAGAAAAGAAAAGTGTATATAATAAGCCAAAAAGCACAGTAATAGGAAAAATGGCTCTAACACTATTATCTAATATTTTATATTTTGATAACCCATTTAGTGGATTTTGTTTCTCTTCTCCTTTTTTGTTAAAGATTCTTCTTTTCAACCAACCTAAAATTTGGATATCCCCTCTTATCCATCGATGCATTCTAGCTTTAAAACTTTGATAATTGGCTGGGTAACCATCCATTAGCATAATATCTGAAACTAAAGCACATCTTAAATAGCTTCCTTCTAACAAATCATGACTTAACACTTTATTTTCTGGAATTTCTTTTGTTAAAACAGTAGAAAAAGTCTCTAAATCATAAATGCCTTTACCTGTAAAAATACCTTCGTCAAATAAATCTTGATAAAAATCAGATATGGCATTTGTGTAGGAATCTGTTCCTCCATTACCTGCAAAAACTTGAGTAAATACATTTTTTCTACTAATTTCTAAATCAATTCCTACTCTTGGCTGCATGATACCATGTCCTTGCACAACGGCATCTTTTGTATGATTTAGGATAGGTCTATTTAAAATGTGAGACATGGCTCCAATTAGCTCTAGTCCTGTTCCAATAGGTAGTTTCGTGTCTGCATCTAAAGTAATAATATAGTGTATTTGCTCTTTCCACTTTTTCCCCTTCGTTTTTTCTTCTTCCATGGAATTATATAAAAACACATTTTTTTCATGTCCTAACAAATATTCATTTAGCTGATTTAGCATGCCTCTTTTTCGTTCCCATCCTAAATAACATTCTTCTTTTCCATTCCAAAAACGTTCACGATAAATAAACTGGAATTTTCCTATTCCTTCTTGTGAATACTTTTGATTCAAACGCTCTACCTGCAACCTTCCTTCTTTTATAATTTCTTCGTCATATGCTTCCTTTTTATTTTGACTACTACTACAATCTCCTAATAACGTAAAATAAATATGCTCACTCTTATTAGCCAAGTACATCACTTCTAAATTATGCATTAGTTCTTTTACTTTTTCTTTGCTTTTTATAATAGTTGGAATTACCACCATTGTTGCGTTTTCTGCTGTTATTCCGTTTTGAAAATCTAATTTAGGAATTAACTTTGGTTTTATGCTTTTGCTAGTAATGTGATGTACTATTTGACAGACAATCTCCTGTACTGGCAAAATAGCCAGTATACCCAAAAGAATTGTAGCCAAAATAGAATGAGTTTGCACATAAAATAAACTGCTAGCTAAAATGGTAAGGATGAAAGTTCCCAGCCACATACCTCCTATGACGCTATACATTTTTGCTTTTGGAGAGAAAAATCTTCTTTTCTTCCCTGTATTCAAGCTTTCATATAATTTTTCTTCTCCTCTATCTATTAAAAAATAACCAATATGTGTTTTTCTTTCTTCTTTTCCTTTTTCTTTTTCCTGTATTGCAAGTTCTAATGCTTTTTTAGCAATATATAGCTCTGAAATTTTGGTTTTTCTTCCTATTTCTTGAATAGCATTTCTATAATATTCTTTTGTTTTATAATCCATTTTTTCATATACTTTTGCTGGATCTTTTCTTAAAATTTCTTCTACACCATTAATTTTTTCAAAAATAGCTAGAAAATCTATTCTTGTTAGCTCTTTCATAGTGGTAATACAATTTGCCATACTCACCTTTTTTACAGCAATATCAAAGTGTTCCTTCTTTATAACCTCTTCTACACTAGTTCCCATCTTGTTTACCTGCTCTTCTAACACTGCCATAAAACCATAAGCAGATTTACCATATTGTTTTAATCGATAAGACATATATTCTATAAAAGGGTACTTCATTTCCCCATACCCTTTTACTCTTGCCCTATATTCTGTTAAATTTTTATACTTTAGTTCTTCCTTATTTTCGACTAATCTTTCTATGATATTTTCTACACGATATTTTTGCATTTGACTAAAATAAATTTTTTCACATATCTCCCTTATATTTTGCAAAATAGAAATTTGAATAAAAATACCAACGTTCCAAATTTCTTCCATACTTAACGTTTTTTTACGTTGATATGCTTTTAAATATTCTATTAAATTTTGTGCATCTATTTTGCTATCTGTATAAGCTACAATTTGTGCTGCTAGTACATAAATACGAGCAAAACCTTGATAACTCCCGCTACGAACTCCTAAAAATTTTTTATATTTTTGCAAGTTCAAATCTTTACAAATATTCTTCACTGTTTCTTCTATGATATAGAAATTATCTAATAGCCATTCTCCTGCTGGATGAATAGGTAGTCCTAATTTAATATGTTCATTTAATAAAAAATAAACTTCCTTTATCCATTCAAAGTTTTCTTTTACCTTTGGAATAGGATATGTGTCTTTTTTACTACCATCTTGTAAAACCTGATCTGACGCCATTTTTTCTAAGTAACTTTCTAGTTGTACCTTATCGATTCCTACTCCTTTTATCGTAAGTTCCCTATATTCCATTCCAATTCCACTCCTCGCTCCCTATGTTTTACACATATTGTTTGCAAATTGTGGAAAATTATGCATCCCATGGCAAAAATGTCCCAAAAATGTCAGTGTCCATTTAAGTCAGGGATAAGTGTGACATGTCTCATTTAACCCTAACTTAAATGGACATTGTGAAAAATTTGACGAATTAAGTAATCTATTGTATAATAAAATTATGTAATGTATGAATACATTTTAGGTATGACGTGGTCACAAAATACATATATATAAGATAAAATAAAGGAGGAAGTTTTATGGACGAGAAAGATGAAAATATCATAGAAAATCAAGCTGAAGAGGAAAAGAAAGATACTACAGCAAATGAAGCCCCAATAGAAGTGAAAGCAGAAACACAAAATGAGCAAACCTCTACTTCGGAACCTGCTGTAGAGGGAGAAGTTTTAGAGGAAGACAAACCTAATTTAAGTATTGCTGCCATGATACTTGGTATTGTTTCTCTAGTATTCTGGTGTTACTGGCCAATTTCTATTATTTGTGGTATTCTTGCCCTTATTTTTGGTATTATTCGAATGAAGAAACCAGCTGGTAAAGGAATGGCAATTGCTGGATTTGTAACAGGTTTAATTGCTATTGTTTGCTGGGGAGCAATGTTTGGACTTACTTTTTTAGGAGCTGCTATAACTTTAAGTTTATTATAAATTGTTTTATTTTAGATTAGAAAAAATTGCAAACGTAATGGTTTGCAATTTTTTTAGCCAATTTTTCTCTGAAAGTCATAAATAAAGAAATCCTTCATACCTTATACAAAGGAGTTTTGTATGATTGTTATTAGTAGAAAAAGAATACTTTTCATTGCTAGTATCCTTTGTGTCTCGGTATTTGCTTTTTCCTTGAATACCTATTCTTCTAAAAAAACAGTAGAGACAGTAGCTCTCCCTGTTAGTAATAAAGTAATTGTGATTGATGCTGGGCACGGAAAACCCGATGAAGGAGCTGAATCTAGCAATGGTACTACAGAAGCTGAAACTAACTTAAAAATAGCATTAAAGGTACAAAATTTATTAGAACAAAGTGGTGCAACGGTTTTACTTACAAGAAGTGATGAGAATGCTATTTATGATTTAGATAGTAAAACATTAAAAGAGAAAAAAGTATCAGACATACATAACCGTGTTAAAATAGGAAATGAATCTAGCGCAGATATTTTTGTTTCTATTCATTTAAATAAAATTCCCCAAGAACAATATTGGGGATGGCAATGTTTTTATAAAAATGGAGATGAAAAAAGTATTACTTTAGCCAAAAGTCTACAAAACAATTTAAATGAAGCTATTCAAAAAGAGAATAAAAGAGAAGTTATGAAGCTGAATACGGTTTATTTAATGAAACACGTGGAAATTCCTATTTCCATTGTAGAATGTGGCTTTTTGTCTAATGCAGAAGAGGAGCAATTACTACTAACAGACGAGTATCAAGATAAATTGGCATGGGGCATTTATAATGGCATTATGGATTATTTTTATACTTCTTAATGTTTTTCAATTTTTGTGCTAATGGTTTCATAAAAGTCCATTTTTTGCAGTAATGAGCTTACGTTAGATATTTCTTGTTACAGTAAATGCTAACAAAACGATAATAAATGCTATCCAAAATTTTTCTTTTGGATATATCCATGTTGCTATTTTTTTCTTTTTTCCTACATTGATTAAATAAACTAGATTGGCAATTAGTAAATAAACTCCTGTTAGGAAAAATATAGGATGATAAAAAAATGCATCCTTAAAATTGCCATGTACTATTTCTATTACACATCTTGTTCCTCCACAACTTGGGCACAAAATACCAAAATGCTCGTATACAAAGCAAGGTGGGATAAACTTTATGATCCACCCTTGCTGAATTCCTATAAATATAAGTAGAGCTAGAAAAATAATTCCTAGCTCTATAAAAACTGCTTTTTTATATTCTTTTTTCATTCTCTCTACCCTTTTTCAGAAACAGAAGAATGATAGTTTGCTGTTTCTGTTTTTCTTCTATCTATTACATAGGTACTTCCTTGAATCGTTTTGGCTAAATGTTTTACACCAGCACCTGCTTCTCCTATTTCTAAAGTATTCGCAAATCTTCCTTTTTCCACTTCTACTACTGCAATAGAAATGGAGGTAAGTGGAAATTGTTCTATAATTCCTTTTCGATTAGCTACTTCAATATAGCCTCTTTTGGCATCTTGATCTGTAAAAAACTTGGTTACGTTTGTATCAAAATCCGTAATAATATTTTGGCATACCTTTTCATAATCTGTTTGAGGAAGTATGGCAACAAAATCGTCTCCTCCTATATGTCCCACGAAACTATCTTCATATTGCTCTGTGTGCACATTTTTTAGAATAGTTTTAGCAGTAAATTTTATAATTTCATCTCCTTTTAAAAATCCATATACATCATTATATGCTTTAAAGTTATCCAAATCAATATACATCATAGCAAATGTTTCTCCACTAAGCCATCTTTTTTTCATTTCTGCCTGTATTTGTACATTTCCTGGCAAACCTGTTAATGGACTTACTCTACGATTCACGTACATTAACTTTACAATATTTTTAATAGTATAATATAAAAATTCTTGATCTATTGGTGCCACTATATAATGAGATATACCTAATTGCAATATTTCTATACGATGTTTATGCTCTTTATTGGACGAAATCACAATGATTGGTGTAATCGTATTATCTTCATCACTTCTTACATTTCTACAAATTTCCAATGCATCCTGATGAATATTGTCTTCATGAATAATAATCAAATTAGGAATATTTTTCAATGCTTGATCTACCTTATCAGAATGTACATTTATAAAACGATATTCCCTATCTGTATGAAATAGTTCTTTTAATGTATTTATTAAGTTAGGTTGGTCATCAATAATATAAATTTCTTGTAATAACATAATTTCTCCTTATTTTTCTTTTTTCATCGCTTTTTTTAATGTTTCTAAATCAATTTTTTGATTTAGAAGTTTTGTAATACTTTCTGATTTCATGCTAGGGAAGGCTAATCTTAATCTTCTTGCTTGTCTATATACTTTTAACTTTAATTTTGCCTGCCTAAATTTTAAATTTTTTATTATATTTTCTATATTTTCTGTAGCTGGCATATTCTTTTTAGGCATAGTATCTTTTACATGTTTTAGTTCTTCTAATTTTTCTTTTATACTATCTCCTAATTCATTTACTTTATCCATAGCAGATTCCATATGAATAACCGCCATAACACTAAAGACAATGTCTACTATAAAAATACTGTATAGAATAATATTTAAATACGTTAGTAAATAAGTAGAAACTTGTCCTATTTGTAATTCTACCCAAGGATGGATATAACGGATAAATAAAACTCCTAAAACTCCCCAATATAAAGAATTTTTTAAACAAATTCTTCCTTGAAAGTTGAATTTCAAATGGGAATAATCCCAATATTTTGTCTTAAACACTTTTTCTAAAAATATCCCCACAATGTATTCCCAAAAAGATAATAAAACAAATGCTGCTAAAAATAATAGAATTATATTATCCTTTAAAGGTGTTAATGCAGCAATCATTAAGATAGCGCCTAATCCATAAATAGGACAAATGGGGCCATTTAGGAAACCACTATTTACCCATTGTTTTTCCCAGAAAGACTTTGATATAGACTCCAATAACCAACCACAAAAAGAATAAATCATAATATAGGTTAGCATATAAGTAATTACTTCTTTTGTCATTGTCCATCAATCTCCTTTATTCTACGGTAACTTCACCTGTTCCCTCTTGTGTTAGTCCGCTAACATTATATGCTGTTACTGTAATTGTATTTGTTCCTGTATTTAACTTTTGCCTAATTTCTACCTCTTTCATATTCAAAGGTGTACCTGTATTATTTGGATCTGTAGAATAAAATACTCCATTTAACGTAAACTCTATTTTTTGTATATTTTCTTCGTCTGTTACCTTAATAATTAACTCGTCTCCCTCTCTTGATAAACTAATTTGTGGCTTTGTTGCTCCTTTATAAGTTTGTACCTCTGTAGTTTCATTTCCCGCTGCATCTACTGCTACTACTGTTAACGTATTTTCTCCTCTTAAAACAGATAATCTCTCTTCTATCAAAGTTGGTGACTCTGCTTTTGCCTCTAATCTCGTCTCATCTTCACTGTTCCAATAGTAAGAGATATAGGCTATTTGCGTTTCATCTTTTGCTGAAATTTTTACTCTTCCATCTTCCAATATTAATTCAACTTGTGGTGGAGTAGTATCCCCTTCTTCCACAAGATAAGTGCCATCATAACTTACTTCTTTTCCAGATAAATCTGAAACAGTTAAATGAACCATATTATCCCCTATTTCTAATGGAATACTTTCTTCTATTTGTGTTCTTCCTCTTCCTTGTAACACTACTTCTTGTCCACCATTTAAACTATAAACAATTCTATCTATTGCTTTATCATGCTGTACAGTTACTTTTAAACTATTTCCTTCTTGCACCATTTGTACAACAGGCACACTTGCTTGCTCTTCTGTACTTTCTTCTCCACTGAACATAGCCCATGAGCCTTGTCCTACTAAAATAACCCCAAAAACGATAATAATAATAGCAAAAATTCTGGTTATTGTTTTTATACTAAGTGGCTCTTTTGTTCTTTTTCCACTATTTGTTGACAATATTTGGTTCACTTATTTTCACCTCTATATATTTTTTGTATAAAACTGGATTTATTATACCATAACCATTTTTTAATGTAAACACAAAAATTGGTAAAATTTTCTTAAGATGCCTTTTCATCCAAAACTTTCTATCTTGTGAGCTTTAAGGAACGTCCCTCATGTTCATGAAAAAAAGTTGCAATTTAAGGAATGTCCTTAAATTGCAACTTTTTTATATTATAGTACGAATTTTTTGATGAAGATTACTCCTGCTGCTAAGATTGCTATGCTTCCTCCTATTAGTCCTATATATTCTGCTTTTACTCCTGCTGTTCCTGTTTTGATAGATAGGATTACTGGTGCATCATCGATATCGTCCTCTCCTGGTACTTTATTATCTGGAGTCGAATCTATATCTGGTGTATCACTTTCGTTATAGTCTTCACTGATTTCTGCTGTATTTACCTTTAATCCCATATTATTGGCATTATTTATCCATGTTAGTACAATTTCTACTTCTGCACTCTCTCCTGGTTGTAATAAAGTATCTTTTAGGGCATCTGTTGTGATAACTCCGTTTTCTTCTGTCCATCCTGGGTTATCTGCTGCTACAAATTGTAATCCTTCTGGAACGTAGTCTGTTATTTCTCTTACATATCCTGCTATTTCTCCCTCGTTGGTTACTCTTATTTTATATCTGAATTTTACAACTACTTTATTTAATTTTCCACTTGGTATTTCTACTTTTACTGGCTCTTCTGGATCATCCTCTGCTGTGTGTCCTGTATCTGTTACAGTTTCTTTTCCATTTTCGATTACAATGGCTTGGGTTACCCATTTTCTTAATGCTAAATCAAAGTATTTTACTTTTACTTTTTCAATATCTTGATCATCTTCTCCTTCTATCCACTCATCTGGTGTAGAATCTTTATCTACTACATCATTTCCTTCTTCATTCTGGTCCTCTGCTATTTGTGCTTGGTTAATTAGGATTCTATCTGATGTATTTGGCTCTGTTACTTGGAATGCGATTTGTATATCTCTATGGTCTGGTTCTTCCATTGTTTCTCTATCAAAGGCATCTAATAGATTATCTCTTCCTGTTTGTTCTTCTTGCTCTTTAGATAAATAATCTGTTTGTACTACTACTGCTTCTTCTACGTTTTCTGTCACGTTTCCATTCTCATCTAACATTACCCATCTATATTCTACATTCGTTTCATGTTCTGGTAAGAATAATAATCCTTCTGGTAAATCATCTTTTACTAAAGATGCATAGCCTGCCTGTGTTCCTTCATTGTAAATTCTTAATGTATAAGTAACAATATTTCCATTTTCTACTTCTACTGGCTCTTTCGTATGCTCATACACGTAGTTTCCATTTTCATCAATGGTAAATACTGGTACTCTATTGGTTATTTCTGTATCATTTACTTTTGTGATGAATTTTCTTAACGCTAAATCGAAATATTTTAATTTGATATGCTCTTCGTCAATATCGTCTTCTGTTTCGTCTCCATTATCTGGTATAGAATCTTTATCATCTACTTCGTTTCCATCTTCGTCTGAATCATCTGTAATCTCTGCAATATTGGTGATGATTCCTTCATAAGAATTTGCTGCTACTACTCTAAAAGCTACTTTTACTTCTTTATAGTCTGGCGATGCCATGGTCTCTGGATCAAATCCTTCTATTAAATTCTCCCCTGCTGTCTCTTCTTGTTCTTTAGATAAGTAATCTGTTCTGATAGCTACTGCTTCTTCTGGATTTTCTGTTTCATTTCCTTCTGCATCTACCATTACCCATCTATATTCTACATTTGTTTCATGCTCTGGTAAAAATTCTAGTCCAGTTGGTATATCGTCTGTTATTTCTTTAGCATATCCTGCTATATTTCCTTCGTTATATACACGGATAGTATATTCTACAATATCCATTGTCTCTACTTCTACTGGTTCTTTGGTATGCTCATAGATGTAATTTCCATTCTCATCTTTTACGTTCGTAAACACTGGCACTCTATTGGTAACTGGATTTTCATCTACTCCTGTAATAAATTTTCTTAAAGCTAAGTCAAATTCTTCTAAAATTAATTTCTCAAAATCGTCATCATCTTCTTGTCCTCTATAGAAGTAATTTTCATCATCTAAGATAGATTTATTACTGTCATTTCCTTTATAATCTGGTAATTCTTCATCACTTGGTAATTGCACATTTGCTTTATCTGAATCCCTATCTGTTATAGTTTCTCCATTTGCATCTGTAAAATCAGTAATTTCTGCTATATTTGTAATTACTTTATCTAAATCTGCTGTAGATTTTACTCTACATTTTATTTGTATATCTATATAGTCTGGCTCTGTCATTGTATTTGGATCAAATGCTTTTATTAAATTTTCTTCTGGATCTATTTCTGTTTTTGCCAATTTTGTAGTAGTTGCTATTCTTAAAGAGCTATCTATTAACCATCCTTGACTACTATTAAAGTTTTCTTCATCATCCATAACAAATTCTAACTGTGGTGGCAAATAGTCTGTGATAGAACTTGCATATCCATCTAATTCTCCTTCGTTATAGATTCTAATAGTATAGATTACAATATCACCTACAGATACTCCTACTGGATCTTTTGGATGTCTATAATTTGCTGTTGTACTACTTCCATCTACTAATGGTGTTACATCTACGCTAGGCTCTCTTAAATAATTTCCATTTTCATCTACTAATTCTTTTCCATTAATGTTGGTTATGAATTTTCGTAATGCTAAATCAAATTCTTTTCCTGGTATGACTAACTCTTCGTAATCATCATCGTCCTCATAACCCCAACCTTGTTCTGATGAACCTGGATTATAGTTCTCTTTTTGGTCATCGCTTAAGTCATTTGGTGTCGAATCTCTATCTGGTATGCTTTCATTTCCCGTATCGTCACTATGCTTTGTAATTTCTGCAATATTTTTAAAACGTTGTTCTGCTTCACTATATTCCGCACTTACTACACATTCTACTTGTACATCTTCATAATCTAAAGTTGCACCATCAAATTTACTAATTAAAGTATTTTCCAATTTTGTTGTTACAATTGTTCTTCCATCTCCTGATGGATTTGTCCAACCATTTTGTTGATTGATAGTACTATTTTCTTTTAAAGTTAATCCTTCTGGTAAAATGTCTGTTATCTCTTTAGCATACCCATCTACATTTCCCTCGTTATAGATACGTATTGTATAAAGTACAGTATCTCCAATTGCCACTTGTACTGGTGTTTTGGTATGTTGTTTAATAGCCGTCTGTGCTGTTCCATCTGCCAATTGCGTTACATCTACTTGTGGCTCTCTAGATGGGCTTACTGGTGTATCATTTACAGCAACAATAAACTTTCTTAGTGCCAAATCAAAAATAGGATTATATTGTATTTTTGCACTAATATCATATGCTATCTTCTTCCTTACTACTTCTGCTACTGGTTGGTCCAATTTTAGAGCCTCTGTTGTGGAACCATTTACTGACCAATATGTAACTGTTGTTGTATATTCTGTTATACTTACTTTAAAAGTTGTGTTATCAATATTCTCCGTGGTTGATATAGATAAATAAAAATCACTTCCTATTAATTTGCTAGTTTCGTCTCCATTTTCATCTACTATAGTATAAGGAACATATGTACCATCTGTCCTCTGTAAACTCGTACTAAATGTAAAATCTTCTTTTGCTAACCCCTCTATATAATATGGTCCTACTATATAATTATCGCCTTGTATTTCTACTTTTGCATTTTCACTATCTAAAACGAATCTATCTGTTGTACTTACTGTTGGAACTGTATTTTTATTTGCTTCTCCTTGTGCTACAAGATATTGATATAATGCTACTGTATCATCGTTTCTATCATCACCATCAGCAAATTTATCTCCTATAGCCTCATAATCCATCTCTCCTGTTTGTTTTACCCAAAGATAGAAAGTAGCATCTGCATCTAGTTTATATACATCATCATTTGTAAAATGCCATATGGCTAATTGTTGAGCAATATCTATTTCATCATCACTAATAGTACTATCTGTTAATCCAGCATTTGTTAGTAATTCTTCTCTATAATTTTGGGCTATTTCCGTCTCTTCATCTGTTGGATTTTCTGTTGGTGCTGGTACATAACAATGTTCCAATACCCATACTAATGAGTTATATCTTTCTCCACTTGGAAGGACATCTTTATATGGTGAAGGAATAGCTTCTAAATTTTTTAAATCAAAATATTCCGTATAATTACGTTTTTGAATTACATTTCCCATCTCTGAGGAACCAAAACCAGGTCCTCCCCTTAAACAATATATGGCTCTATCTCTATTGGGAATTGTTCCTGTTTGGTCATAAGCTGTAATTTTCCATAATACTTTTTCAGAAGCATTTAAACCTGTTCTATAGGCATAACCCGAACTACGAAATTCTTCTAATCCTAAATACAGTCCTCCATTGCTATCTGTTGTAGCATATGCAAGAGAAGGTATCATCATTCCTGCTCCTAAGATGACTGCCATTATCGTCATCATACAAGATTTTTTTAATTTCTTCCAATTCATTTTTTCTACCATCCTTCTTTTAAATAAACTGTTCCTATATTTTTTAATTATCCTATTCTTATTTTAAAGCCCTTTTTTGCTTTCGTCAATAGCAAAATTTAACAGTTTTTCCATACTCTTCTATCTATATTTTTTTTGCTTTACGGAAGTAACTTTTTGCTATTATCTTTTTTCATATTACCTTTACATTACAATTATATTACATTTTCGTTACATTTTCAAGGTTTTTAGGCAATTTTGCTAGGAAAATAAGGGTTTGCAATTAATTTTTTAATAAAAGAGCCTATCATCTGATAAGCTCTTTTTCGGTATTACTTTTTGTTTTTACGTTCCGCTCCACCAAGCGCTACTCCCTGCCTTCCTTGTTTTGGATTGTAGTAGGCATGGTCTCCTGTTTTTGTGTTCTTGATGTTCATCTGCGTAACATTGATGTCCCGCGATTTCTTTGTTCCATCATAAGTGTTCCAAGCTACTTTTCCATTTTCGTTTGTTCTTTTGCTTGATGTTGTGTTTCTTCCCATAATTCATCCTCCTAAGCAATTGCTTTATGTTGTTTACTATTTCGTTTCGGAATATATTTTATTATATTATGTAACCATTGTCAATATATTGGCAATAGATTCAAATGTGCCGGAATAGAAAAAAAATAAAAAGTCTAAAATAATTCCTTTTAAAAAGTATGTATAAAAGCATTCTTTTTTTGTATGCAATTTTTTAATATAATAATCAAAAATAATAAAAAACAATAGACATATAATAAAATCTATTGTTTTTCCTACTTTTTGGAGGCGACAGCCAGAAAATAACCAGCCTCAAAGCCTCTATTTCTACATAGTTTCGGACATCTACTGGTTAAATTTATTGCAATTTTACTGCAACCACATAAATTATATCTATTTATAGTAAGAATTAATTGTAAATTTTTACTATGTTCGCTTGTTTTTTTATGTAAAATATAGTAGCATATTACCAACCTTTCTTGTCATAAGGTAGTCTTTTACATAAGGACGGAAAGGAGGAAGCACATATGACAAACGCAGAACTAATTTTGCAACTAGTAGATAAATTATTAAAACAAAAAGAAGAAATTGAAACATTAAAATCTACGAAAGCAATTACAAAAGATGAAAAGATTAAAGCAGATAATACATAATAGTATTATCAAACAGGATAGAATGTTGTGGTCTATCCTGTTTTTATATAAAAAAGTATGTGTAGTTGTGATACACATACAAGTACAAATGACATTCGCAGAACTTTGAATGTTTTGTTTAATGTAATTATATAATAGCATTTTTATACATATTTGTCAAATATTTTTTAATACCTTTTACATATGTATGATTCATTTATGATAATGTCTTAATAAATCATTTGAGAAAATGTCTCAACCAAAAAATATTATAGATACTTTCAATAAAAAATTATATAAATTTAACTTATATTATCAATAGATATTGCTATTTTTCTTCTAGTTCAATTGTTCTAGTAATTCCTGGCTTATTTTGATTATTTAACACAGTCGAACTATTATGAATTTTTACAGACAAACGTAATTTATTTTTTTCTAGCCATGGTTTTACAGTCTCATCAAATAAATACCTATCCCATACATCTTCTATTCGTACCCAATCTTCTGTGTATCCAAGTAAATCTGTGCTACCGTCTCTAAAATTGAAAGTATATTCTTTACCTCTTTTACCTTCTTGATATGTAACGATTAAAGAACCTGGATCAATATCAAATCGGTTTCCTCTATATTCAACACTTTTTATATGCATTTTTTTCTTTTCTCTATCAGACCAAAAATGATTTTGAAAAAAAGCATCCATTTTTTCTTGAGACATTTGAGCTACTAAACCACTTTCGTCTATTAAATCTGGATCATATAGTCTAATTAATCTATTAATTTTTTCTATATCTTGCATTGTTGAATTACCATTTAAAGAAGTAACTATAAATACTCCAGGATACATCTCGTCAAAAGTTACACCCTTCCTTGATAATTGTTCCATTATATAATGATTACACACTATTATTGCTTCATTAGGTTTTAATTCATTATCTATATGTATATTATTTCTATTGATTGAATAAGTTTCGATTATATTCAAAATTATACCTTCTTTCTATTTTTATAGTTTTCATTATATCAAAATATTGACTAAAATTCAATAATTTGAAGACTTTAGAAATTATAATATTTTTTATTCAAACATTTTTATAATAAAATTTCCCCAAATTGTATTTTTAGCTATTCTTTTTGTACTTGGAAGCGTTTCAAAATAATCAATAAGTTTAACATTTCTATTTAGATCTTGTAATATTTTAATCATTTCATTTTTAGTTAAATAATTGTAATATTTTCCTTCTTTTATCTCAAATCCTTCTCCTATTTTAAAAGAAGTGTAAATTATTCCATTAACTTTTAAAGCATTTATCATTTTATTAAGAATATTTGGCAGTTTTTCTTTTTCAATATGCAATATTGAAGAACATGCCCATATACCATCATATGTATTTATATCTTCCAATTCTTTAAAATTCATACATGTCACTTCTTGATTGATATATTTGCTAGCTAACTTACATATTTCAATTGAACCATCTATTGCTTTAACTTTATATCCATTTTCTATAAAATATTTACTATCTCTTCCTGAACCGCATCCGAAATCTAAAATATATGCATTAGAAGGTAAATGCTGTAAAAATTTATCCTAATTCTCTTGCATATTTCCTTCTAATGTTTGTTCACAATATATTTTTGCATTTTTGTTATAATATTCTAAAGTATTATATTTTTCTTCCATAATTTTTCCCTCACACTATAAAAAATTACTGCAATTTTATTGCAATACTTATAGTTTTCTACAATAATCTATGATATTCTGTGTTAAATATAAAAATAAAATACTGCTTTCAAAGACAGTATTTTCTGTAATTTCGGTTATATTGATATATCGTATCATTTTAAGTAATAACCGTCTAAACTTATTCAAATTGGAGGCGCCACCCAATATAAAATTCTATACATATTAGTTGTATCAATACATAT
>CAMMAC010000016.1 GCA_946493085.1 uncultured Clostridiaceae bacterium | reverse complement strand
AAGATAAATGGAGATATCGAGAGATAATCGTTCATTTATAGAGATAGGAGAAAAATTAATGGAAGATGAGGAAAAATCTCTAGTATTATTTTCAGGAGGCAAAGATTCTTTAGTTGTTGCTTTAAGACTGTTAGATAGTAATTATAAACTTTATTTAGTAACTTATGAAAATGGATGTGGACTTAAGGCAGAAAATGTAAATAACACAATAGAAAGATTAATAAAAAAATATGGTAGTGCAAAAATAGAAAATATAGGAATCAAAAACATTGCTGGCTTTTTTAGAGAATTTATATATCCATTTTATAATTATACAAGCAGTTATATAAAAGAAAACTATGGAGATATTACAATTTCACAATTTAATTGCTTAGCATGTAGATTAAGTATGTATATAGCTAGCATAATATTATGCAATCAATACAATATAAGAAAAGTTTTTGATGGAGCTAGAAGAAGTCAATTATTTGCAATAGAACAAAAAGAAATGTTAAATAAGTTTGAAAAATTATTTACTGAAAATAATATAAGTATAAATTTCCCATTAGAAAATGAAATGGATGACTGGAAATTGAAAAATGAATTGTTATTAAGAGGGATTGTACCTAAAACTTTAGAACCACAATGTTTACTTGGAGTGCCTATTCTAGATAAAAATGAGGATATACTTATGGCTACAGTTAATGTTTATGAAAAATACTTGAAACAGAAAGCTAAAGAAATACTTAAAAGATATAAAAATTTAATAATAAACGGAGATTTTATATGAGTAATAGGAGTAAAAAGTTTGTATTTATTCCATTTTGCCTAATAGCACAAGCATATCAGGCACAAGGAATAGTAAAATATGAATGGAAATCTTCAATAAAACCAATCGTGCAGTTATTAATAGATAACGACATTAATATAATACAAATGCCATGTGCAGAAGCTTTATTTAAGGATTCTTTAATTAGGAAGCCAAATGGAATAAGCAAATATAATACAAAAGAGTTTAATGAACATTGTGAGGTTTTAGCTGACGAGGTTTCGAAACAAGTTCATATGATATGCAAAAGTAACTATAATGTAATTGCAATTTTAGGAATTGAACAGTCTCCATCATGTTGTGTAAATTATATTTATACAAATCATGGAATGGAAAAAAGAAAAGGCTTGTTTATGGATAAACTTTATAATAAGATAAAAGATTTAGAGATACCAATTATAGGTATTAATAGAAAGTATATTAATAAATCAATGAAAGAATTAGAAAAAATTATAGAAAATAAAAGCTAAATAGTAATTTTCTTTATATTGGTATTTTGGCAAGTATATTAGTGAAAAAGTTAATAATAATAATTGAGGAGATAAAATTGTAGAAAAATTGGCGGAATTTATGGAAAAAGAATATCCAACTATGAGAGGATTTAATAAACGTGGAATCTATAGAATGAAACAATTTTAAGAAAGGAGTGTGAAAAATGAGCAAATTAGAAGATTTAAGAGATTTAATTATATATCAAAGTCAGAAAAATGAAAATATATCTGTAGAAGTATTATATGATAATGAAGATTTTTGGTTAACTCAAAAATCCATGTCAAAATTATTTAATGTTGAAGTAAATACTATAAATTATCATTTGAAAGAAATTTTTGAAACTCATGAATTAGAAGAAAATCGAACTATTCGAAAAATTCGAACAGTTCAAAATGAGGGAAGCAGAAAAGTTTCAAGAGAATTAACTTTTTATAGTTTAGATGCAATAATAGCTGTTGGATATAGGGTAAACTCAAAAGAGGCAACTGATTTTAGAATTTGGGCAACGAATACATTAAAAGAATACATAAAAAAAGGTTTTGTTTTAAATGATGAATTATTAAAAAATGGACCTAAATTTGGAAAAGACTATTTTAAAGAACTTTTAGAACGTATTCGTTCAATTAGAACAAGCGAAAGAAGAATTTGGCAACAGATAACAGATATATTTGCAGAATGCAGTATTGATTATGATAAAGATTCAGAAATTACAAAGAAATTTTATGCTATGATACAAAATAAATTCCATTATGCAATAACAGGAAACACAGCAGCAGAAATCATATATCAAAAAGCAGATCATACGAAAGAAAATATGGGATTAACAACATGGAAAAATTCACCAGACGGAAGAATTTTAAAATCAGACGTAATGATAGCAAAAAACTATTTAGAAGAAAAACAAATAAAAAGACTAGAGAGAGCAGTTTCAGGTTATTTTGACTATATAGAAGATTTAGTGGAAAGAGAAAATACCTTCACAATGGAAGAATTTGCAAGAAGTGTTAATGAATTCTTGGAATTTAGAAAATATGATATATTAAAAGACAATGGAAAGATTTCCAGAAAAATGGCTGAAGAAAAAGCGGAAAATGAATATAACAAATTTAACAAACATCAAAAAATAACATCAGATTTTGATAAATTACTTTTAGAAACAAAAAAGTTGAATGAAAAGAAATGAGGTTATATATTATAACCGCAAAAACGAACAAAACCATATATATGAAGGAAAACATGAACTTTTGAAATACTAATAAATATGTGGCTTTACTCAATTATAATAGACTCGAAATGTAGTAATATCAACTGCTTTAAGGAGTAATACCATGATACGCAAATTTTGACAGTAAAATAGGAAGAGTTCAGAGGAAGATAGGTATAAAAAGAAGATTGAGAAAGATAAAGAAAAGACATCTGCTATGATAAAATAGGAATTTGATAAATTTTAAATTGTGGAAGGTAAAAGGATGATTGTTATGAAAAAATGGTTAAAAGTAATAGGCGTTATTATAGGAATTATAGTTATTTTAGGAATTGTATTTTTTGCAATAGATTATAATCGAGTCAAAAATCAAGAAAAGCCTATTTTTTGCATACAAAATCCAGCAGGAATTATTTCAGATGGTGGAACAATAGAATATTTTGGATTAGGATATAAAGTAATTGATTTCCATACATTAGCAGGATATGATGACATAAAGATAGGCACTTGGTTTATGAATTATAATGATTTTCAAGAAGAAATGAAAAAATATGAAGAAAAATTTGAAGAAGAAATGAGAAAGAGTGAATATTCATTTTTAGGAAAGGTAATTGAATCTAGTTCAACATATATTATAGTAGAACCAAATGAAAATGAAGATATACGAAAATCATCAGATAAAATTAGTATTGGTTTAGGTGAAAATAATGATGTTCTTTATGAAATAGGAACTAATGTAAAAATAACTTATGATGGAACTATAATGGAAAGTTATCCAGCACAAATAAATGCAACAAAAATTGAACTTAAATCAGCTGATAATTTTGAGATAATTTTTCAAGATAGACAACAAAACGATAGTTACAATAAAGTTTATGCAATATTAGATAAATCAGAAACAGATAAATATAATTATACTATATATGGATATGAAGGAAGTGTAAATATTATAATTGATGGACAAGAATATACTTTGAAAGAAGCTTTATTAGAAAATAAAATAACAATGGAAGAAATTATCGCAAAAGCTAATAAAGATTTTCCTAATGCTGTTTCTTATGATGACGGTGGAAGTATTGAATATCATTATGAAAATTACACAATAATAAAATGTCATACTTTGGATGGAAATAGAGATGTATATATTGGAACTAAGGATATGACATTAAATGATGTGTTATGATAATAAATATAAATCTTTAAAAGAATTAGAAGATGTTATAAAAAATAGTGAAAAATAAAGAATATAATAGGCTCTTGAGGGAAAAGATATGAGTACATAGAAAAAATAACAATGTAAAATCAAGAATTGCAAAAGGAAAGCCTTGAAAATTTTCTATGGATATGCTAAAGTAAGAAGGAAAAATCAAAAGGAGGATAAAACTTATGAAAAAAAATGTTCTAATTACGATTGTTGTAATACTTGTAGTGGTTGCACTTATAGTAGGAGCGGTTATTTTTTGGGGCAAAGAAAAAACAATAGATGTAGATGTAGCTGGACAAACATTAGCAAATTCTACTCCATTTAACGAACTTGCTACAATGGATATTACAACAGAAGAGCTAGGTTCTCTATATGGTATTAATACAGAAAATGTAGAAAAAGTAGTGGGAAAAATGCCTATGATGAACGTACAAGCTTCTATGTATCTAATTATTCAAGCAAAAGAAGGAACAGTAGATACAGTAAAAGCAGAATTAGATGCATATGCTACACAATATGAGGAACAATGGAGTACTTATTTACCAGCACAATATGAACTAGTAAAAAACAGAAAAATGGGAGTAGTAGGAAACACTGTATATATGATTATTGCAGAAAATGCAGAAGCATTAGAACAAGAAATTACAAAATAATAAGATGAAAAAATAGTCTCTAAATAGAAACTTTAGAGACTATATCTATTTTAAGAGGTAGGAAGTAGAGGAGAAAAAATGGTTTTTAGCAGTATTGTATTTTTATATATTTTTTTCCCAATTATGCTACTAGTTTATTTTGCAGTTCCTAAAAAGTTTAAAAATGCCGTAATGATATTGGCAAGCCTTGTTTTCTTTGCATGGGGAGAAATTAGATACATATTTATTATGCTAATTCTAGCAGTAATGGATTTCTTTTGTGGAAAAGGAATTAACAAAAATGAAGGAAATAAAGCGAAACGAAGGCTTTATTTATGGATAGACATAGGGGTTAATTTATTAATATTATTCTTTTTTAAGTATGCAGATTTTATTATAACCAATATCAATAGTGTATTAAATACACAAATTCCACTTTTAAACATACCATTGCCTATAGGTGTTTCTTTTAATACATTTCAATCTTTATCTTATATTATAGATGTATATAGAGGTACTGTAAAATGTGAAAAGAGTTTTTATAATTACCTAACTTATACAACATTGTTCCCACAAATTATAGCAGGTCCAATTGTAAGATATGAAACAGTAGATGAAGAATTAGAAACGAAAAAGATTAGTATGGATAATTTCTCAAAAGGAATGAGAAGGTTTATTGTAGGATTAGGCAAAAAAGTGTTAATTGCGAATAATGTAGGAGCTTTGTGGCACACCATAGAAGTAGGACGGTTATTCAGAAATGTCAACCCTACTTTCATGGGTGGGAATTCTTGCATTTGCACTTCAAATATACTTTGATTTTAGTGGATATTCCGATATGGCAATAGGTCTAGCAAACATCTTTGGTATGAATTTTGACGAAAACTTTAATTATCCTTATATTTCTAAAAGTATTACAGAGTTTTGGCGTAGATGGCATATTACACTAGGTAGTTGGTTTAGAGATTATATCTATATTCCATTGGGAGGGAATCGAAAAGGACTTCCAAAACAAATTAGAAATATACTCATTGTGTGGTTTCTTACAGGCGCATGGCATGGAGCTTCGTGGAACTTTATCCTATGGGGATTATTCTTTGGTGTCATTTTAATATTAGAAAAATTAGTTGTATTAAAATTGTTAGAAAAAATACCAAAGTGGATAGGTCACATCTATGCGATGTTTCTCGTTTTGATTAGTTGGGTAATCTTTGCATTTGAAGACTTAAACAAAGTAAAAGATTATTTACTATGTATGTTTCATCTAAATGGGACAAGTCTAGTAAATGCAGAAGGCTTATACTATTTGAAAAATTATTTTATTATCATTGTAATTGGTATGGTATTGGCTACACCACTACTATCAAAATGCTTTAAGAAATTAGAAGCAAAGCAATCTAATACAAGAAGCATACTCGTTACACTTATCTATATAGGCATACTTATCTTGAGTACAGCTAGCTTAGTAAGTGATTCTTACAATCCATTCTTGTATTTTAGATTTTAGAGAGAGGAAAAAAGCATGAAAAATAAGATATTTTTTACTATTTTTATGTTGGTATGGGTAACACTCATTGTATTAAATTTTGTCGTTAGAAGTGAAGAATTCTCAGAGCAAGAGAATAGATACTTAGCAAAACTACCAACCTTTCGTATAGAAAAATTATTAGACGGAACCTATCAAGAAGAGCTAGATACGTATATTAATGATCATTTTGTGTTTAGAAATGCTTGGATAAAAATAAAATCAGAAACAGAAATGCTACTTCGGTAAGACAGAAAGTAATGGAGTATATATAGGAAAAGACGGATATCTGTTTGAAAAAATGGAATATACCCAAAAGGAGCAAGAACATTTGCAGAAAGTAGCAAAGATAACCAATGAATTTGCAAGCAAAACAGAATTACCCATCTACTTTATGCTAATACCAAATTCCATTTATATTCAGCAAGATAAATTACCAGATAATGTGATACCTTATAATCAAGAAGAAATTATCAACCAGTTTTATCAACAATTAGATGGAAAAATAAAGACAATTCAGGTAAGCGATATACTTATGGAGAACAAAGAAAAATATATTTATTTCAAAACGGATCACCATATGACTAGTTTAGGGGCTTATTTAGCGTATACAAAACTATGTGAGACGGCAAACTTAGAGGCAGAGGAATTAAGTAATTTTGAGAAAAAAACAGTTTCAGAAGAATTTTTAGGAACATTTGATTCCAAAGCACAAATTCTAAATCAAGAGAAAGACAAAATAGAAATCTATGTCAATCCAAAGAATTTAGACTTAAAAAGTGTAGAATATGATAAGGAAACAACACAAAGCATTTTTAATGAAGAGTATTTAGAGAAAAAAGATAAATATTCCTATTTCCTAAATGGAAATAATGCAAAAGTGGCAGTCAAAACGAAAGTGGAAAATGGAAAGAAATTACTTGTCATCAAAGATTCTTATGCTCACATTATGGCGCCATTTTTATGCCAAAACTATGAAGAAATTCATTTTATTGATCCAAGGTACTATAAAGCTTCTATAACAGAATATGCTATGCAAAATGAGATAACAGATATCTTGTTTTTATATAATGTTTCTAATCTGATAACAGACTTAGGAATCTTATCCATACATTAAAAAATTTTATGGTAATATTTTATTTCGTATGATATAATCTAAATGAACTTTAGGGACGTTCCTTAAAGTTCAAAGAATTCCGGTGGAGGAGAACAAAAATATGTTAGAAAATAAATTAGGAATAACAAATGCAATAGAACTTGCGAAGGAAGAAGAAAAAATAACAAAAATAAAAGCAATGGAATTATTTCAAACAAAGAAAATAGATACCTTTGAAGTGGGAACATTTAAAGGATTAGCTCAAATTCATAAATATCTATTTGAAGATATATATGCATTTGCGGGAAAAATACGAAAAGAAAATATTTCAAAAGGAAATTTTAGATTTGCATCTGCTATGTATTTGGAAGAGGCATTAGAAAAAATAGATAACATGCCACAGTCCAACTTTGACGAAATAATAGAAAAATATATCGAAATGAATATAGCACATCCTTTTAGGGAAGGAAATGGAAGAAGTACAAGAATATGGTTAGATAGAATATTGAAAAAGGAAATCCATCAAGTGGTAGATTGGAGTAAAGTGGATAAGGAAGATTATCTGTTAGCCATGGAGAGAAGTCCAATAAAAAACACAGAAATTAAACTATTGTTAAAAAATGCTTTGACAGATAAAGTGGAGGATAGAGAAGTTTATAGGAAAGGCATTGATGCAAGTTACCATTATGAGGGATATAGTGTATATAAGACGGAAGATCTAGTTTCGGAATAATTCCAACCAGATTTATTTTGGGAGAAGGGAATGAAAATTAAAAATGGAAATTATTTTAGCCAGTAATAATAAAGAAAAATTAAGAGAAATCACCCATATATTACAACCTTTTGGGATAAAGGTAATTTCTCAAGCAGAGTCGGGGTTTAATATAGAAGTAGAAGAAACAGGAAAAACTTTTGCAGAAAATGCTGTTTTAAAAGCAGAGGCAATACATAAATTATATGGAAAACCAGTAATTAGTGATGATTCAGGTTTGCAAGTAGATTATCTACACGGAGAACCCGGTGTTTATTCTAAAAGATATGCAGGAGAAAATGCAAGCTATGAAGAAAAAATTCATAAAATTTTGCATTCTATGGAAGAGACAAAAGAAGAGGAACGAACAGCAAGATTTGTTTGTGCTATTTGCTATATAGACGAAAAAGGAGAAAAACACATTTTTCAAGAGTCTTGTGAGGGAAGTATTTTAAGAGAGCCAAGGGGAGAAAATGGATTTGCCTATGACCCTATTTTTCTTTATCAGGATAAATCTTTTGCAGAAATGAGTGAAGAAGAAAAAAATGCAGTAAGTCATAGAGGAAAAGCTTTAAAAAAAATGGCGGAATATTTCCGTGAACTTTAGGAATGTTCTTTAAAGTTCAAAATTCAAAGAAACAAAGAAGAGAGGGTGAACTTTGCAATTTAGGGACGTTCCTTAAATTGCAAAAGTTAAAGAAATAAAGAAGAGAAAATGAACTTTAAGGAACCACCCTAAAGTTCAAGAAGGAGGAAAAGTTTTGAGCAGATTAGTGGTCATAGATGGAAATAGTATTATGAATAGGGCTTTTTATGGTGTTATGGGAGCTAAAATGTTAACAGCAAAGGACGGTAGTTATACCAATGCGATTTATGGCTTTTTAGCTATTTTGTTTAAAATAGTAGAGGACTTAAAACCAGAATATTTAGCAGTTGCTTTTGATTTAAAAGCGCCTACTGCAAGGCATAAAATGTATGAAGGATACAAAGCAAATCGTCATGCCATGCCAGAGGAATTAGCACAGCAAATGCCTAAGATAAAAGAGATTTTGCAAGATATGAATATTTCCATTATAGAGAAAGAAGGCTACGAAGCAGATGATATTTTAGGAACTCTTTCTAAAAGAGCGGAAAAAGAAGGAAAGGAAGTAACGATTTTATCAGGAGATAGAGATACTTTCCAATTAACTTCTGACCATATTACAGTACGTATTCCAAGAACAAAAATGGGAAAAACAGAAGAAGAAGATTTTGACAAGAAAAAAGTAGAAGAAGTATATGGAGTAGAACCTATTCAACTAATAGAAGTAAAAGGGCTTATGGGAGATAGCTCTGATAATATTCCTGGAGTACCGGGTATAGGAGAAAAGACAGCTCTTCAACTTATTAAAGATTATGGCAGTATTGACCACTTATATGAAAAAATAGAAAAAGGAGAAGCGGCATCTGTTAAAGGAAAAACAAGAGAAAAACTAGTGGAAAATAAGGATTTAGCACTTCTTTCTAGGACATTAGGTACCATTAATTTAGCAGTACCAATGGAAGAAAGCATAGAAGATTTAAAAACAAAACCTTGGGATGAAGAAAAAGTATTAGAAAAGTTTAAGGAACTAAATTTTAATAGATATATTGAGCGTTTTCATTTGAATGAAAAACAAGAGATAACCACAGAGAAAACAGAAGAACAAACCTATCAAATAGAAACCATAAAACTGCAAGAAGGAACGAAATTAGAACAGTGGAAAGAAGAAATTCGAAAAGAAGGTATTTTTTCTTACTATTTTGAAAAAGAAAAAGAGGATACTCCTACCAAAATTGTAAAAAAGAAAATAACACGTATTAGCATAGGTATGAAGAGTAAACAAATTGTATATGATAGTAGTAAAATAGAAGAAAAACAGCTACTTCTTTTACAAGATATTTTTGAAGATGAGAATATTCAAAAAATAGGCTATCGTATGAAAGAAGATTGGATTATGCTGGCAGAGATTGGCATTTTTATGAAAGGAATGTCTTTCGATGCAGAAATAGCGGCTTATCTATTGGACCAAACGAGAAGTAAGTATGAACTAGAAGAATTGATAGAAGAATACTTACAAGTGAATGTAACAGAGAACATTGGTGAAAGCTCCCATAAGGAAGAGCAAATCAATTTATTTGATATGGGAGAAGATATAACCAAAAAGCAAGAAGAAGAAAAACAAAAAAGGAATACTTTTTTGGCTTACCATTTGGAAAGTTTGAAAGAAATATTAGAACAGAAAATAGAAGAAGTGCAAGAGACGAAGCTATTAAAAGATATAGAAATGCCACTAGAAGAAGTGTTAGCAGGGATGCAATGGGTAGGTATGTATGTAGATAAACAAGAGTTAGAGTCATTTGGAAAAACCATGAAAGAACAATTACAAGTATTAACAGAAGAGATTTATAAACTGGCTGGAGAAGAGTTTAATATTAATTCTACACAACAATTAGGAACTATTCTTTTTGAAAAATTAAAACTACCTACTTCTAAAAAGACCAAAAAAGGGTATTCAACAGATGTGGATGCACTAGAAAAAATAAAGAAAGAACATCCTATTGTAGAAAAAATATTAGAATATAGAGGACTTATGAAATTAAATTCTACTTATGTAGAAGGACTTATCCCTTATATCAATCCAAAAGACAAAAGAATCCATTCGTATTTTCATCAAACTGTAACAGCTACAGGTAGAATTAGCTCTACAGAGCCAAATTTGCAAAATATACCAACTAGATTTGAACTAGGAAAACAATTAAGGAAAGTATTTAGGCCAAAAGAAGGATATATCTATTTAGATGCAGATTATTCCCAAATAGAGCTTAGAATTTTGGCACATATCTCTCAAGATGAACATATGCTACAAGCTTTCCGAGAGGGAGAAGATATTCATAAACAAGCAGCATCCAAAGTGCTTGGCATTCCAATAGAAGAAGTAACAAAAGAACAAAGAAGCAGAGCAAAAGCAGTTAACTTTGGAATTGTGTATGGAATTAGTGATTTTGGACTTGCAGAACAAATCGGTGTTAGTAAAAAAGAAGCAAAACAATATATAGAACAATATTTGGAGAAATATAGTGGTATACAAAAATTTATGACAGATATCGTAGAAAAAGCAAAAGAACAAGGGTATGTAGAAACATTGTTTTCTAGAAGAAGATATATTCCAGAGCTAAAATCTAATAATTACATGGTAAGACAATTTGGAAATAGAGTAGCTATGAATACGCCAATACAAGGAACAGCAGCAGATATTATGAAAATAGCAATGGTGAATTTAGCAAAAAAATTAAAAGAAGAAAAAGTAGATGCCAAAATTGTATTACAAGTACATGATGAACTTATATTAGAGGCAAAAGAGGAAGAAAAAGAAAAGGCAAAACAATTATTAAAAGATAGTATGGAAGGAGCAGCTACTCTTTCTATACCATTAGAAGTAGAAGTATCGGAAGCAAAAAATTGGTATGAAGCAAAATAAAAAGGAGGACTTTATTTGCAAAACAAAAGGAAAAGATATTTCGTAGTTTTTATTATTATTTTATGCATAGTGGCTATATTATTTGGTGTTTTTAGAATACAAGACATGGTATTAAAAATGATATATCCACAAAAATATGCAGAGTTAGTAAATCAATATGCAGAAGAAAATGATTTAGATCCATTATTGGTATTTGCTATTATAAAAGCAGAAAGTAATTTTGATGAAGATGTTATTTCCAATAGTGGAGCAATTGGGTTAATGCAACTAATGGAAAGTACTGCTCAGGAAATGGCAGATGATTTGGCGATAGAGATACCAACAAAAGAATCTTTATTTAATCCAGAGCTAAATATTCAAATAGGGACTTATTATTTTGCTTATCTTTTGGGAATTTACGAAGGAAATATTTATTTAGCCCTTACCGCATATAATGCGGGTATTGGAAATGTCAACACATGGATAGAAGAAGGAACCATTAGAGAAGATGGTTCAGACATAGAGAATATTCCTTATAAAGAAACGAATAATTATGTAAGGAAGATTGTAAGGGACTATAGAATTTATCAAGATTTATATGAATAGTAAACAAGTTTAAAGGCGATTGTTTTTTGCAATCGCCTTTAAAAAGGTATCAATCTTTTTTCAGAATTTGCAGAATCTCATTTAATACAATCTCTTGCATTTCAATCAGTGTAAGAAGAGAAGTGTTTAACCGAAACATAGGCAGCTCTACCTTTTTGTAGAATTTCTCCAGTTCATCCTTATAAAGATCGATAAATTCATTTGTTGACAAAACAACGGGCTCACTACTTGCGGCATATCTTCTTTTAAAAGAAACCTCTGTAGAAACGTCAATTACAAATAAATAGTCAGGCTTTAAATGAAACTCTTTGTCCATTTCGTCTAGAATTTTTAGAAGACGAGAGGATTCTTCAGAAGTACATATATGCTGAACCTGTAAAAAATCGGCCCAGAACATAGAGTCACAAAAACCTCTATCCAAAAGGATAATATCTGCTTCTGAAAATTTAGTTTCAATTAAAGATTGTAACTGTCCATACGTAATCCAAACATTTCGTGCCCATGTTTTTTTGGGAATACAAGAAGGAACAAGTTCTGCATCTTCTTGTTTTACTTCCACGCGATACTCCATGCTTTCAAGCAAATCACGTAGAAATTTGATTAGTGTAGTTTTACCAGAATTAGGTGGTCCAGTAAATTCGATGATTAAAGGTTTCCGCATACTCATACGATATCCTCCTATAAAATTTTTTAATGCAATAATGATATCACTAATATACATAAATGTAAATAGAAATAAGGATTGCTATTAAAATTAATTTAATATATAATATAGAAAGTGAAAAAGGAGGAATTTTTTATATGGAACAGGATAAAATAGAATATGCTATTTATTATGCAACAAAAGCTCACAAAGGACAAAAGAGAAAAGTAGAAGATATTGACATGATATTTCATCCGTTTACAGTAGGTATGATGCTACAAAGATGCGGATGTGATGAAGATGTAGTGACAGCAGGTATTTTGCACGATGTAGTAGAAGATACTAATCATACCTTTGAAGATATAGAAAGAGAATTTGGAAAAACAGTGAAAGACTATGTGTATGATGCTTCAGAACCAGATAAGTCATTACCTTGGATAGATAGAAAGAAACATACTATAGAACATATAAAGAAGGCACCATTAGGATCAAAGTTAATTGTGGCTTGTGATAAAATAAGTAATTTACAGGATGCTCTAGCTAATATAAAGAAATATGGAGAAGATAAAGTAATTGCTAGAAATCCAGAAGAACAAAAATGGTATTATACAAGTGTATATTCTAGTTGCATAGAAGGAGTAGATAAAAATCATCCTATATTTGAAAGATATCGTAAAATTTTAGAAAACGTATTTAAAGATTAGTGCAATAGAAAAATAACTAAGGATAAAAAATAAATGAAATAAGAGGAGGAAATTAAAATGTCAGTTTTAGTAACTGGTGGAACAGGCTATATTGGAAGCCATACCATAGTGGAATTGTTGAATGCAGGAGAAAAAGTAATTATCATAGATAATTTTTCTAATAGTAAACCAGAAGTATTAGACAAAATAAAAGAAATTACCAAGAAAAATGTTGTATTTTATAAAATTAACTATTTAGATGAAAAAGAAATGCAAAAAGTATTTGAAGAAAATCCAGATATAGAAGTGGTGATTAACTTTGCAGGATTTAAAGCTGTAGGAGAATCTGTGCAAAAGCCTTTAGAGTATTATCATAATAATGTTACTGGTGCATTGATATTATTACAGATGATGAAAAAATATCATGTGAAAAAATTTGTATTTAGTTCTTCTGCAACAGTATACGGAGAGCCAGAAAAAATTCCTTTAACAGAAGATTGCAAAGTGGGAGGAACCACGAATCCATATGGTACTTCTAAATTAATGATTGAACAAATTCTGCAAGACTTATATCATTCTGACAGTAGTTGGGATATTTGTATTCTTCGTTATTTTAACCCAGTAGGAAGTCATGAAAGTGGACTTTTAGGAGAAGAACCTCAGGGGATTCCTAATAACCTAATGCCATATATTGTGAGAGTAGCAAGTGGTACATTAAAAGAATTATCCGTATTTGGTAATGATTATCCAACTCCAGATGGAACAGGAGTAAGAGACTACATTCATGTAGTAGATTTAGCAAAAGGACATCTAAAAGCAATTGAAAAACTAAGAAAAGAGGAGAAAGGATTGTATATCTATAATCTAGGTACAGGAACAGGTTATAGTGTACTAGATATGGTAAAAGCATTTGAAAGGGCAACAAACAGAAAAGTTCCTTATAAAATAGTAGAAAGAAGACCAGGAGACATAGCTACTTGTTACGCAGACCCTACGAAGGCATATGAAGAACTAGGCTGGAGGGCAGAAAAAACGTTAGAAGATATGTGCCAAGATGCATGGAGATATATAGAAAAACAAACTGAAAAGTAAAAGGGGATAAGATTATGTTTAAAGATGCAGGAGAAAAGGAAGAATATTTACAAAAAAATAAAGTTATTTATGATTTCAACGCATTAGTAAAAGATTATTTCGAATGGGATGAAGAGGGAAATATATTATTGGATTCTTCTAAGTGCTGTCAATCTATAAGAGATATTACAAATTATGCAACTTGTATTGGTTGGATTATGCTTCCAGATGGAAGTTTGGCATTGTTAAAGAATAGTTTAGGAGATGTAGATAGAAGACTAAATTTATCAGATTATAATATTGCTAGATATAACTGTTTGTTGATGCCTGAGTTAGCAAGGCAATTTGGCTTAGAAAGTGCACAATATTATTTTGCAAGAAGAGTGAAAAATAGGCCCAAAACTAACCTAAAATTTATATTGACTACAGACTTTAGAAGTAGGGAGAAAAAAGAAGAATTAGTAGAAGGTCTGGATATTTTATCAGATGATAATATATTTAGCATAACGGAAATAATAGAACAAATGGAAGATTATTTAATAGAAAATGGTGCAAGAATAGAAGATATAGAACAATGTAAAAGAGATTTTTTAAAACAAACTTTGTTTCATAAATTTATAGAACATACGGATGAAAATAATGGTAATTGGGGGATTATAAAAGATCAATATAATCACTTTCAATTAGCTCCTTGCTACGATTTAGACTGTGCATGTCGCATACATAAAACCACTAAAAAAAGGAGACAGTGTGATAATACTAAAACAGATTTACAGTCCTTTATAGAACAATATAAAGAAGAAAGTTGGTTTCCTAGATATTTGGAAGAAGTAATGAGACATTTTTCATTACAAGAAGCTTATAAAAAAGTGGAAGAAAATACAAAAATAAAAATACCTGAGCAAGAAAGAATACGATACGAAGCTTTTTTTCAAGAAAAGCAAAAAGAGCTAAAAAACGCATATGAATTATCAATAGCGGGTAGAGAAAAAGGAGAACAAAGGTAAAAAAGTAACCATAATATTTATACAAATAATAAATAGGTTTTCATAAAAAAATAACAAAAATGAAATGTGAAAAACTTGTGAACGCAAAGTGACTAAAATAGGTTATCAACAGAGTTATCCACATTATCCACAAAATTATTTTTACTGTGGATAACTAGAAATATGACAAAAATGGAATACATAATACAGAAAAATGATATTACTTTGAAACGAATTTGTAATAAAATATCCGGAAAGTCATAGATTTGTCATATGTTAGACAGATACTTACTTGTTCCGACAAAATAAAAGAAAATAATAATTGACATATAGTAATGTATTTGTCATAGAAAAAATATCAATGAGGAGGTTATTGTGGATAACAAATGGGAAGAATATTATAATCATACAAAGGAAACCAAACCTCATAAGAACATAGAAGAGTTTTTAAATTTAGGTGTAACGCCAGGGAAAGCGATAGATTTGGGATGCGGTGCAGGAAGAGATACTATTGCACTCATAAAAAATAATTGGAGAGTATTAGCTGTGGATAAAGAAAATACAGAAAATATCATTAAAGAAAGGCTATCTGTGCAAGAACAAGAAAAATTTTCTTTTATGCAATCTTTATTTGGAAATATGAGCTTGCCAAAAGCCAATTTAGTAGTAGCTAATTTTAGTCTACCATTTACAAAAAAGGAATGTTTTTATACTGTTTGGAATAAGATTGAAAGTACAATAGTGGATAAAGGATACTTTGTAGGAAATTTCCTAGGAGAAAGAGACTCGTGGACGAATTTAATTACTTTACCTAAACAGAATGTGATAAGACTATTCGATAAATTTGAACTGATTCAATTTGAAGAAATAGAAAAAGACGGAAAATCTGCCTCAGGAGAACAAAAACATTGGCATATATATGACATAACTGCGAAAAAATTAGGATAAAATCAATTGACTTTTTATCAAAAACTTGCTAGAATAAAGCAAGAAAATGCGAAGAAAAAGAAAAAACATAAAAGAGGGTAGCAAGAGAGTTAGTGGTTGGTGAAAACTAATTACCTAAATTATGTGGGGAGCTTTGGAGCATATAAAAAGAGAAAGAGGGTAAGTAATACAAACTTGCCAATTAGGGTGGAACCGCGGAAGTAAACTTTCGTCCCTAGCAAACAAAGGCTAGAGATGAAAGTTTTTTTCGTATTTAGCAAAAATAAAAAGGAGGGAATACTATGGTAGATAGTATGGAAAAGATTGTGAATTTGTGTAAGTCTAGAGGGTTTATCTATCCGGGCTCAGAAATCTATGGAGGATTAGCAAACACATGGGATTATGGACCTTTAGGAGTGGAACTAAAAAACAATGTAAAAAAAGCATGGAGAAAGAAGTTTATACAAGAGAGTAAATATAATGTAGGATTAGATGCAGCCATTTTAATGAATCCAGAAACATGGGTTGCTTCTGGTCACGTAGGAGGTTTCTCAGACCCATTAATCGATTGCAAAGAATGTAAAACAAGACATAGAGCAGATAAGCTAATAGAAGATTGGATGCATGAGAACCATTGTGAACAAGTAGTAGATGGCTGGACAGATGACCAAATGATATCTTATATGCAAGAACATCATATTACTTGTCCAAATTGTGGAAAAGAAAATTTTACAGGAATTCGTAAATTTAATTTGATGTTTAAAACTTTTCAAGGAGTAACAGAAGATTCTACATCAGAAATTTACTTAAGACCAGAAACAGCACAAGGAATTTTTGTGAACTTTAAAAATGTGCTAAGAACAACGAGAAGAAAACTACCAATGGGAATTGGCCAAATAGGAAAAAGTTTTAGAAATGAAATTACACCAGGTAACTTCACTTTTAGAACAAGAGAATTTGAACAAATGGAATTAGAATTTTTCTGCAAACCGGGTACAGATATGGAATGGTTTGCTTACTGGAGAAATTTCTGCAGAGATTGGTTACTATCCTTAGGAATGAAAGAAGATAGTATACGTTTAAGAGATCATAGCCCAGAGGAGTTATGTTTCTATAGCAAAGGTACTACAGATATAGAATTTTTATTCCCATTTGGATGGGGAGAATTATGGGGAATTGCAGATAGAACAGATTATGATTTAAAACAACATATGGAACATGCAAAAGAGGACTTTACTTATCTTGACCAAGAGACAGGAGAAAAATTTGTGCCTTATTGCATAGAGCCATCTTTAGGCTGTGATAGAGTAACTCTTGCATTTTTATGCCAGGCTTATGAAGAACAAGCATTGGAAGAAGGAGACAGCAGAGTAGTATTACACTTACATCCAGCTTTAGCACCATATAAAGTAGCCGTACTTCCACTATCGAAAAAATTAAGTGAAAAAGCAGAGGAAGTTTATAGTATGCTAAGCAAAACCTTTATGTGCGATTATGACGAAGCTGGTTCTATTGGAAAAAGATATAGAAGAGAAGATGAAATAGGAACACCATATTGTGTTACTATCGATTTCGACACACTAGAAGATGAGAGTGTTACCATTAGGGACAGAGATACTATGGAGCAGGTAAGAGTAAAAATTGAAGATGTCGAAAAATGGATAGAGGATAAAATAAAATTTTAGCAAAATGTCTTTACTTTTTGCTAAAATGTAGATATAATAAAGAAGTCATTGGGGATATGTAAAAATTTCCAATGGACAAGTTATATGATAGTTTTAACAATTTATATAAAGTTAAGACACACATAAAATAAGGAGGTTTTATTTATGAGTCAAAAGTATGTGTACCTTTTTAGCGAAGGAAACGCAAACATGCGTGAACTACTAGGTGGAAAAGGAGCAAACCTTGCAGAAATGACAAATTTAGGTCTTCCAATTCCTCAAGGATTCACAGTAACAACAGAAGCTTGTACAAAATATTATGAGGATGGAGAAAAAATTTCTAAAGATATTGAAGACCAAATTTTCACAGCACTTCAAAAATTAGAAGAAATTACAGGAAAGAAATTTGGAGATAGCAAAAATCCATTATTAGTATCTGTAAGATCAGGAGCTAGAGCATCTATGCCTGGTATGATGGATACAGTACTAAACTTAGGATTAAATGAAGAAACAGTTGCATCTATTGCTGAGAAAAATGAAAGATTTGCTTATGATAGTTATAGAAGATTTATTCAAATGTTCTCTGACGTAGTAATGGAAATACCAAAGCCATTATTTGAAAAAGCAATTGACGAAATGAAAGAAGCAAAAGGTGTTAAATTAGATACAGAATTAACAGCAGAAGATTTAAAAGAATTAGTAAAGAAATTCAAAGCAATCTATAAAGAGCAAAAAGGCGAAGAATTCCCAAGTGATCCAAAAACACAATTAATGGAAGGTGTAAAAGCCGTATTTAGATCTTGGAATAATGCAAGAGCTATCACTTATAGAAGATTAAATGATATTCCAGGAAGTTGGGGAACAGCTGTTAACGTACAAGAAATGGTATTCGGAAATATGGGAGAAGATTGTGGAACTGGTGTTGCCTTTACTCGTAACCCAGCTACAGGAGAAAACAAAATCTTTGGTGAATACCTAATGAATGCACAAGGTGAAGACGTTGTTGCAGGTATTAGAACACCACAACATATTGATACTTTAAAAGAAGTAAATCCAAAAGCATATGAAGATTTTGTAATGTATGCAGAAAAATTAGAGAAACATTACAGAGATATGCAAGATATGGAATTCACAATTGAAAGAGGAAAACTATACTTCTTACAGACAAGAAATGGTAAAAGAACTGCAAATGCTGCTCTTCAAATTGCCGTTGACCTTGTAAAAGAAGGAATGATTACAGAAAAAGAAGCTGTACTTAGAGTAGAACCAAATCAATTAGACCAACTATTACATCCAAACTTCGATAGCGAAAAATTAAAAGCTGCAAAAGTAGTAGCAAAAGGACTTGCTGCATCTCCAGGAGCTGCAACAGGTAAAGTAATCTTTACAGCAGATAGAGCTGTAGAAATGCATGAAGCAGGAGAAAAAGACTTAATCTTAGTAAGATTAGAAACATCTCCAGAAGATATCGATGGAATGAACGTATGCCATGGTGTACTTACTGTTCGTGGAGGTATGACATCACACGCAGCCGTTGTTGCTCGTGGTATGGGAACATGCTGTGTAGCAGGATGTGGAGATATTATTGTAAACGAAGAAGAAAAATACTTCACACTTCCAGATGGAAGAAAAGTAACAGAAGGAGAATGGATTTCTCTTGATGGTTCAACAGGTAACGTATATGGAGAAAGAATTGATACAGTTCCAGCATCTGTTTCTGGAAACTTTGCAACATTAATGGGATGGGCAGACCAATATAGACAATTAAAAGTAAGAACAAATGCAGATACACCAAGAGATGCAAAACAAGCATACGATTTTGGAGCAGAAGGAATTGGACTTTGCCGTACAGAGCATATGTTCTTTGCACCAGATAGAATTGCAGCTATCCGTGAAATGATTGTTTCTAAAACACCAGAACAAAGAGCAAAAGCACTTGCAAAAATTCTTCCAATGCAAAGAGGAGACTTTGAAGAATTATATAGAACAATGAAAGGATATCCAGTAACCATTCGTTTCTTAGATCCACCTTTACATGAATTCGTTCCACATGAAGACGAAGATATTAGAGCACTTGCAAAAGAAATGGGAATGACTTTTGAAGATTTAAAGAGCGTAGTAGAAGGATTACATGAATTCAACCCAATGATGGGACATCGTGGATGCCGTCTAGATGTTACTTATCCAGAAATTGCAGAAATGCAAACAAGAGCTGTTATTGAAGCTGCTATCAATGTAAATAAAGAAGGAATGAATGTTGTTCCAGAAATTATGATACCACTTGTTGGAGAAGTAAAAGAGTTAAAATATGTAAAAGACATTGTTACAAAAACAGCAGATGCTATCATAAAAGAAGCAGGAGTAGATTTAAAATACCATGTAGGAACAATGATTGAAATTCCAAGAGCAGCATTAACAGCTGATGAAATTGCAAAAGAAGCTGAATTCTTCTCATTTGGAACAAACGACTTAACACAAATGACATTTGGATTTAGCCGTGATGATGCTGGAAAATTCTTAAATGACTACTATGAGAAGAAAATATATGAATTCGACCCATTTGCTAAACTAGACCAAGTTGGTGTAGGAAAATTAGTAAAAATGGCAGTAGATTTAGGAAAACAAACAAGACCAGACATTAAGCTTGGAATTTGTGGAGAGCATGGTGGAAACCCTCCAACAGTAGAGTTCTGCCATAATATAGGATTAACTTATGTATCTTGCTCACCATTTAGAGTGCCAATTGCAAGACTTGCTGCTGCACAAGCTGCTATCAAAAATCCTAGATAAAATAATTTCTACTATAAATAAGAAACATAAGGTAGCCAGCCACCTAAAATATTTTGGGGAGGCTGGCTTTTTGCCTAAAAAAATCATATCCATTTTATCACTTTATATAAAAAATATTTTGCTTGACATAATATAAAAAGTGATTTATAATATAGCAAGTAACTTGTAGTTTAAGCTTTATGTCGTTAAGGAGGAAAAGATTTATGGAAAATTTCAAACGGAATCTTCGATTGGAAGTGTTGGATAGAGGATTAGATTTTATCACAATTCTTCTTTCATTAGAGAAAAAATCAAAAGAATTATATAGGTCAATCCATATAGTTGAAGATAATCAAGAAAGGTATTGTGATGATAAAGAAGCTATTCAAAAATATCATGAGGAGAAGAGAGAAAAAGTGCGGGTAGATAAGCAATTGAATGAAATTGAAACTCTGGTTAAAAAAATTTTTGAGTACATTTTCAAACAAGAAGATGATAATGAGGAAGATGATGAGGAAGGGTGCAATCTTACTTATGATGAAATAAGAGCAGATAAAATAGAAGAATACTATTATATTATGAGATATTTAAAATCTTGGGACTTTTTATTTGAAAATCTCAGTGATTTCATTATAAAAGCTTGTATCTCTTTAGGAGAAGAGAAGAAAGGATTTTTGAATGAGTTAGTGGACCATTATTTGCAGTGAAGACATAAGGCAGCCAGCCTCCTAAATATTTTAGGTAGGCTGGCTTTTTCTTGACAAAAAGAAAAAATAGCATATAATAAAATAGGAAAGGAAGAAAAGCGAATGTTAAGAAAGATAGTAGGACATATTAAGACAATTACTAAACATAAATGGTTAGTGTTTAAACTATGTTGTAGAGCTGGAATTCCATGGAGAGGTTTCATGCATGATTGGTCAAAATTTTCCCCTACAGAATTTTGGGAGAGTGTAAAATATTATACAGGCAAGAGAAGTCCTATTCCTCTAGCAAAAGCAGAAAACGGTTATTCTAAGGCTTGGTTACATCATAAAGGCAGAAATAAGCATCATGCCGAGTATTGGTATGACTACGAAACGCCACAAAAAGTTTTTATTATGCCATATGTTTATGCCGTAGAAATGATTTGTGACAATTTAGCAGCGGGAATAACCTACAATGGAAAAAATTGGACAAAAAGTACACAACTAGAGTATTGGGAATCAAAAGGATATAAAAAGCCTATCCATCCTAAAATGGCAGCTTTTGAAAAAGAAGTCTATATGCAAGTGAGTAAGGATGGAATTCATAAAGTGATTAAAAAAGAAAATTTGAAAAAATTGTATCAAGAAATTGTAGAAGAAAACCAAGAAAAGGTTACATAAATGCATTGACAATAAGATATTAGTATGCTACAATATAAAACATATTTTAAGAGTGTACCTAGAAAGTAACATTTTGAGCGGTACAAAAGTACAAAATATTAGTACTTACACAGAAATAGGAAAATTTTAGCCTATGGAGGAGTCTTAAAAAAGATTTTTCCATGGGCTTTTTGTTTTAGAAAAGGGGGAAGAAGAAAATGAAGCCAGAAAAATTAAAGCTGGGAGATGAAGTTAGAGTGATAGCACCGTCCAGAAGTATGGGAATTTTAAAAGAAGAAATAGTGGAAACAGCAAAACTAAGGTTAGAACAAGAAGGTTTTAAAGTTAGTTTTGGAAAACATGTAAAAGATATGGTGGATGAAGACTATAAATGTGCTAGTATAGAAGCGAGGATAGAAGATTTAAAAGATGCTTTTTTAGACAAAAAAGTAAAAGCTATTTTAACAGTGATAGGAGGATGCAATGTCAATCAAATATTAGATGATATTCCTTATGCGGTAATCAAGAAAAATCCCAAAATATTATGTGGCTTTTCGGATATTACAGCTCTTACGAATAGTATCTATGCAAAAACTGGATTAATTACCTATTCAGGGCCTCACTTTTCTACTTTTGCTATGAAAGATGGGCTAGATTATACCATTTCCTATTTTAAACAAATGCTAATGGAAGATAAAGAGGTAGAAATATATGCATCTTCTAAATGGAGTGATGATCCATGGTTCAAAAATCAAAATGATAGACATTGGGTAACAAATACAGGAATGGATATATTACAAGAAGGAGAAGCAGAAGGAAAAATTATAGGGGGAAATTTATGTACATTAAATTTACTACAAGGAACAGAATTTATGCCGAATTTAGAAAATAGCATCTTGTTTTTAGAAGATGACGACTTAGTAAAAGAAAACTTTTTAAAAGAATTTGATAGAAATTTGCAATCTTTGTTACATAGTGCGAAAGGGAAAACAATTAGAGGCATTGTTTTTCGGAAGAGCACAAGAAAATAGTGTAATGACAATAGAAAAATGGAAGAAAATCATTGCTTATAAAAAGGAGTTAAAAGGAATTCCTATTATAGCAAATGCAGATTTTGGTCATACAACACCAATTTTTACTTTTCCAATTGGAGGAAAAGCAATATTGAAAGCAAAAGACAATAAAATAGAATTAAGGATAAGGGAGGAATAGAAATGAAATATTATAAAAAATTGATAGGAGAACATATATACTTATCTCCAAGAAGTACAGAGGATGCAGAGTTGTTTACAGAATGGTTAAATGACTTTGAAACAACGGATTACTTAGGAAGGAGTGGAAATCTAGTTTCGCTAGAAGCAGAAAGAGAATATTTAGAAAATAATAGCTCTCCAGAAGCAACATTTGTTATTATAACAAAAGACGAGGATAAAATGATTGGAACAGTATCTATAGAGAGAATTAATCCTATAGATAGGAGAGGAACTTTAGGAATATTTATAGGAGACAAAAATGCAAGAGAAAAAGGATATGGAACAGAAGCAATACAGATGATATTAGAGTATGGCTTTCGTTATCTAAACTTAAACAATATTGGACTAGACGTAATGGAATTTAATCCAAGAGCGATTCGATGCTATAAAAAATGTGGATTTCAAGAAGTAGGTAGACAAAGAAAAAGTAGATTTGTGAATGGAAAATATTATGATAGTATCCATATGGACATTTTAGCAGAGGAATTTACAGGAGATTTTATACAAAATAAAAACATATAAATGTCATAAAAATGTAATATAAAAGTAAAGAAAAAGTAAAGAAAAAGTAATATATTTTATTCTTAAGCAGTGATATAATGAATAAACAGTTTGTAAAAAAAGGGTGAAAATATGGACGAGAGAGAAAATAATATCGTAGAGGATGTCGAAATAACAAAAAAAGAACTATTGGAAGAAAAGTTAGAGAAAGTAAAGACAATAGCGGATGCAACAGCAAGCTATACAGAAATGAAAGAAGCTTTGGAGAATAAAGAAATAGAAGGAGAATATGCACGTTATTTTATCAATACATTGGAAGATAAGATTTTTTATGATGCAAAATTCGACAAAATTAATCCAAAGGTATTATTGGAAGTTATTTGTCCTAGACTAATAGATATAGAAGATTTTCAATTAGAAAAGTTAGCTATAGAAGAGATTGGAAGCCATCTAGAAGAACAAGAAAACTATTTAGATAAAATATGTACCTATGAGCATAAATTAATTTGTCTATTTGGAGTAGATGAGAAAAAGCCAGAAGAAGTGCAAGTATACGAAGAAAGAAAATTTATTAGACAAGACATGATAGAAGCAGTACGTATGCAATATGAAGAGGGCAAAAAAGTAGATATGCACCAATATGACGAATATTATGTAGGAATAGAAGAAGATAGATTAAAGGTATATACAGAAAGAAAAATCGTGGCCCTAATGAAAATAGAAGAAACACCATTTGATAAAATTAAAAGCAAACTAGCTAGTTTATTAAATAAAAATCCTTTTGTAAAGAAAAAATATCTACCACATTTAAATTTAGTATATGATACAAATCCAAACCGATTAGCAGAATGGAAACATAAAAGTAAAGTAGAGGCTAAAAGCCGCATGAAAGCATTATTAAATAAAGAAAGAGAAATTACAAGAAACACTGCCGTATAAAGCAGTGTTTTGTCCATTTAAGTCAGTCTTTTTTGTGACATGTCCCACTTAAGTCAGGGTTAAATGGGACACAGGAAGAATAATGTTATAAAATGTTGAAAAAAGAAAGTTGCGAAAAGTGCATAATTATGGTATACTAATTCTGTTAAAATGCAAAGCATAAGTAACTAATCACTTCTCGTTTGCTTGAATTTCAAGCAAGAAAATAATTTTTAGGAGGAAAAATTATGCAAAAAGGAAGACGGAGTTTAGAAAATATTACAACCCTTATCTGGGACTGCGATGGTACCTTATGGCACCATTCAGATAATGAGATGGACCTATTATGCAATGCTCTACATCTGGAAAAAACAAAGCCTTTGGAGGAACAATATTTTCAAATGCTCTCCGATTTTCAAAACTATTTTCAAGGCAAAATAGTTACGCCAAAGAAAATGGTGGAGTTCATTCGGAAAGAGATGCCAATATTGGATTACTATAATCTGAGTGCGGCAGAATTTTTCGAAAAATGGAAGTTGGTGGAAACGGGACAGGTAGATAAGGATGCAAAAGCTTGCTTGGAAAAATTGTCTGAAAAGGGCTATAGAAATGTGGTCCTTACGGACTGGTTTATGGAAACCCAAGTCATGCTTTTAAGTAAATATGAGCTTCTGCAATATATAGAAGCTATCTACCCTTTAGAGGGGGAATATTTGAAAGCAGACCATCGCTCTTTTGGCCGCATTTTTTCTGACAGAACGCGTCTTGAAGAGTATATTATAATAGGAGATTCCTTAAAGAGTGACATTGGTTTTGCCACTCATGCAGGAATTGCTTCTATTTGGTATAATTCCAGGAGAGAGCAGAGAACAGAAAAAAATTTTATTCCGTCTTATGAAGTGTATACTCTGTTGGAGATATGCAGTATTTTGTAAGAAAACTGAAAAATGGATTACCCTGTCTAAGAAGGGTGGTCCATTTTTGCTAGAAAAAAGCATAAAGCAAAAGAAAAATGCCAAAAAAGGTTGTAAAAATCCAAAATATTGATATAATAAGAAGAAATAAAACAAAATAGGAGGAAGAATTATGGTTAAGAAAGTTGCAATATTAGCAAATGGAGGAGACGTATCAGGTTTTAATGCTGTTATTAGAGCTATTGTAAAAACAGCAGAAAACAACGGAGTAGAATGTTATGGATTTATTGATGGATATCGAGGATTATTGAAAAACGATTATATAAGACTAAGTAGTGCGGATACTGCATCAGGAATATTGCAAAAAGGAGGTTCTATTATCTCTTCATCTACAAATGCCAATGTATTCCGTTATAAGGTAGAGGAGAATGGAAAAGTAGTGTATAAAGACTTATCAGAACAATGCGTACAAAATGTAAAAGAGGATGGTTTTGACTGCATCTTTACATTAGGAGGAGACAGCACACAAAAATCTGCTAGAGATTTTTCTTTAAGAGGAATCAATGTAATTGGTGTACCAAAAACAATAGATAATGATGTGGCTTGTACAGATATTACATTTGGATATAACACAGCAGTATCTGTGGCAACAGAAGCATTAGATAGATTGCATACTACAGCAGAGACACATCATAGAATTATGGTATTAGAAGTAATGGGAAGAGAAGCTGGTTGGATTGCCTTAGAATCTGCTATAGCAGGAGGAGCAGATATTGCACTTATTCCAGAAATACCATATGATATAGAAAAAGCAGCTCAGGCAGTAAAGAATAGACAAAAAATCGGTAAGAATTTCAGTATTGTAGTTGTATCAGAAGGTGCTTTCCCAAAAGGAGGAGAAATTTCAGTAGTGAATGAAAGAGATGGCGGAGAAGGTGTTATTAACATTCAGTTAGGAGGAGCAGGAGAAAAAGTAGCCAAAGAGCTAGAAAGATTAACAGGACTAACAGCAAGATGCACCGTTCTAGGTTATATGCAAAGAGGTGGAACACCAACTGCATTTGATAGAGTATTATCTACAAAATACGGAGCAAAAGCAATGGAACTTGCTCTAGAAGGAAAATTTAATGTATTAACTGTTATCAAAGATGGAAAGCTAGATAGCGTGCCATTAGAAGATGTAGTAGGCGATAATAAAGAAATAGGAGCTGTACAAGGCGGAACAAAAGAGAGCAACGTAAGAATAGTAACAATGGACCATGATTTAGTAAAAACAGCAAGAGATATCGGAATTTGTTTAGGAGATTAGTTTGGTGTCTCACTAATCCCTGACTTCAATGTGACATGTCTCATTAAAGTCAGGGACTAAATGAGACACCCTATAAAAAATGTCGAAAAAGGGTGAAGAAACATGATAAATTTTAAGCGAGAAATAGCAAATCAAATAGCGAAAACAGTAGATTTAGATGTAGCGGAATTGGAAAGCTATATAGAAATACCAAAGGAAGAAAAGATGGGGGATTATGCATTCCCTTGTTTTAAGTTGGCAAAAATTTTGAAAAAAGCCCCACCAATGATTGCTGCAGAAATTAAGGAAAGGCTAGAAATAGATAATGAAGTATTTGAAAAAGTAGAAATGGTAGGAGGATATTTAAACTTTTATATTGCTCCTAAAGCATTCATAGAAACAGTTTCAAAGGAATTTGAAGTAAGTAAGGAGAAATTTGGAAGCAAGAATGTAGGAGAAGGGAAAACGGTAGTAATTGACTATTCTGCGCCTAATATTGCAAAGCCATTCCATATAGGACATTTACGTTCTACAGTAATTGGAGGGGCATTGTACAATATTTATCAATTTTTAGGGTATCATACAGTAGGAGTGAATCATCTAGGAGATTATGGTACACAATTTGGTAAACTAATTGAAGGCTATAAAAGATGGGGAACAGAATACCATATAGAAGAAAATCCTATTGATGAATTGACAAAGATTTATGTAAGAATTAATAAACTTTGTGAAGAAGATGAATCTGTTTTAGAAGCTTGTAGAAATAACTTTAAAAAATTAGAAGATGGGGATAGTTACTGCGTAGAAATTTGGGAGAAGTTTAGAAACTTAAGTTTAAAGGAATTTCAAAAAGTGTATGACTTATTGGGAAGCCATTTTGATTCTTGGAATGGAGAAGCTTTTTATTCTGATAAAATGGGAGAAATTGTTGAAATTCTAGAAGAAAAAAATCAACTAGTAGAATCAGAAGGAGCAAGGGTAGTTTCTTTAGAGGACAAAGGCATGCCACCATGTATTATTGAAAAAACAAATGGTTCTTCTACTTATGCTACTAGAGATTTGGCGGCTATCTTGTATAGAGCACGTACTTATGATTTTGATAAGGCTTTATATGTTACTTCTTATGAGCAAGTATTGCATTTTAAACAAATTTTTGAAGTAGCAAAAATGTTAGGAATATCAGAAAAATATACGAATGGCTTAGAGCATGTCCCTTTTGGAATGGTAAGACTAAAAGAAGGAAAAATGTCTACGAGGGAAGGAAACTTTATTAAATTAGAAGATTTATTACAAGAAGCCATTACACGTGCTGAAAAAGTAATTGAAGAGAAAAATCCAGATTTAGAAAATAAACAAGAAGTAGCAAAAAAAGTGGGAATAGGAGCAGTTATTTTTAATGACTTATCTAATAGTAGAATTAAAGACGAAGTTTTTGATTGGGATTTAATGCTTAATTTTCAAGGAGAAACAGGACCTTATATTCAATATATTTATGTAAGAACCAAAAGTGTAATAGAAAAAGCAGGATATCTTCCAAAAGTAGAAGAAATAGATTTTTCACAACTAGAAGACGAAGATTCTAAAAGAATTTTCAAATTATTATATAGTTTGGAAGATGTACTACAACAAGTAACAGATAAAAATGAACCATCTTTCTTATCTAGATATTTAATAGATTTAAGCCAAAGTTTTAGTACTTTTTATAATAATCATAAAATTTTGGGAGAAGAGAAAAAAGTACAAGATGCAAGACTATATCTTACCAATATAGTAGGAACTGTTTTAAAAACAGGAGCAGGACTGCTAGGAATGCAAATGCCAGATAGAATGTAAAAAATAATAATATCTATTATAATAGAGCATTAAACAGATCATAAAAATATAAAAAATGATTAAAATATGAGAATAAAAATCCCTTGGGTAAGCCGAGGGATTTTTATTGAAAGTATTTTGAAAAAAGTGATAAAATAAAAATTACACTATTTAATTTTTTATTTTTTATTATATTTATTACAACGATATATAGATGAATATTTCTTTATTTATTATTAGGATTGTATTGTGCTATTTTTTTATTTTGACTTTCTACAATTTCTTTTCCTTTATCGGCAAACTTTCTAATAAAAGCAGCTTTCTTAGCCATTACATTTTGGAAATGTTCAGAATCCTCTATAACGGACAATCTAACATCATAATCAAACATTTTTGAATATACGTAATCAAATTGTTTATCATATTGCTCATGCTTTTCAATACTTGCTTTGGCATAATCTAGCAATAAGTCCAATTTTCTGCCATGTTCGTATTGCATAACAGTAACAACATCTTCCAAGGCAGACAATCTTTCGTCTATAGAATCTACTTTATCCTTCATGCTATATAAAGAGTCCACTTTACTTCTGATTTCGTCTATAGATTCTATTTTGTCCTTCATGCCATATAAGTAGTCCACTTTGTCACCTATAACATCCATTTTTTTATTCATGGATTGTAAAATTTGTAATATTTCATTATCCATTGTATAAATATCCTCCTTTCTCTTATAAAATGATCCGTTTAATGCTTGACGATAGTATAACATAGCTTTACAAAAATGGCAAGACAAAAAATAAAAAAATCAACTTATTTGTAAAAAAGATAAAACGTAAATTTAAGGAATTGGCTAGATAACGAAAAGAATAGAAAAGTGTCGGAATATGTATTAAAATCTACAATTTGTTTGCAAAAGCAAAACCAAACTTTCATAGAAAAAAGGAAGTAAACAAAGAAAATAAAAGAGTATAATAAATTTTAAATTTAACTGACAAGTAAAATAGTAAGCAAAAAAGAAGGAACTATCATTTACAGATTGATAGCTCCTTTAAAAAAGTTTTAATTACTATATCCTGTTTTTTGAATAATTTGATTACTAATGCTTTTTACTGTTTCAGATGGTTCATAATTTTCTTCACCAAATAGGTTCTCATGTAATTGTTTTACATTTTCTTCTAGTGTAACAGGAATGCCGTACCATAAATTTAAAGTAATGCCTCTTGTTTCATATGGCCATCCTTCACTGTTTGTAACATGATAAGACAATAAATCCGGTAATAAAGCAATAATATCATTTTTAGAAATGTTAGTAGAAAGATGAGGAAGTACAGTATCTAATAAAGCATTTAATTGTGTAATATCCAATGTTTTTACTTTTTCAAATACAGCATTTAATACCGTTCTCATACGTTCTGTTCTTTGATAATCTGTATCGATTTTTCTGATTCTAGAGTAAGCAAGTGCTTGGTCACCATTTAAAGTATAAGTGCCTGCACCAGAAATACCAGAAATTTGAGAAGCTTCTGCAGCAGTTACAGTAATATCTACACCACCAATAGCATTTACTACGGTTCTTACGGTTTCAAAATTAACCGTAACAAATTCAGAAATATTTAAATCTAAGTTTCTATTTAAAGTACTTAATGTTAAACGAGGTCCACCATAAGCATAAGCGTGTGTGACTTTGTCTAAGCCATGTCCCTCAATGTCTAAATAAGTATCTCTATATACAGAAAGTAACTTTACATCTTTTGTGTTATTGTTGATACTAACAATAATAATACAATCGCTTCTAGAACCAGAAAATGTGTCTTCACGTGTATCGATACCAAGTAGTGCAATATTACGATATTCACTTAAAGATTCATCTACCTGTTCGTCTACACTAACATCTTCTTTAGTAACATCATTTACGTAGTTTAATTTATCTAATTTGTCGTTTACAAACCATAAAGAAGTAGCAATAGCAGTAGCTACAAAAATAATAATTAAAATAAATAAGAATAATAAAATGCGTAGGAAAATATTTTTTTTCTTCTTTTTCTTTCCGTGTTTTTCTTCTTTACTAGAAGAAGGTTCTTGTTGGATAATGATATTATCTTCTGAAGATGAAGAAGTAGTAGATGTCGTTTCTTCCTTTTTTATTTTATTTTCTTCTTGGCTATTGTCAGAAAGGTTTTCTTTATTTTCATCCATGATTATTCCTCCTTTGATTTCTTTCCTTATTATTATACACAAAAATAAAAAAAAGTAAAGTTTTGTAGAAAAATAAAATAAAAATAAAGTTGCAAAACTAAAAGGAATAAGATATAATTTGAAAAAAGAAAGAGGAAAGTCGGAAGAAATGAAAATCATCATACAAAGAACAATTTGGATTATTTTAATTATTATTAACTGCGTTACTATTTTTCAATTTTCTAATCAAAATGCAATAATATCAAGTAATACAAGTGGAAAAGTGATAGATTGGCTAATAGATATAATACCTTTTACCAGTCAATTAGAAGAAAAGGAGAAAGCAAGAGTTAAGGAAGAAATAATGCAACCAATTATTAGAAAATTAGCTCATTTCTCTATTTATGCCTTGTTAGGATTTCTTATTATGGGATTGGCATGCACTTATAATGGAACGTTTTATCAAAAAATATTATGTAGTGTTTTATTGGCATGCTTATATGCAATGAGCGATGAATTTCATCAATTATTTATCTCAGGAAGAAGTGGACAAATAACCGATGTTTTAATTGATACAGCGGGGGCACTAACAGGAGCTATTATATTTATGCTTATTATAAAATATTATCGCAGAATAACCAAAAAGCAAGTAGAGAGGAAAAAACTAGAAAAAAGTACAAAACTATTGTTTATTTCTAGCACAGGTGGGCATTTTAATGAATTAATGCAACTAAAACCACTATTTCAAAAATGTACGTATCATATTGTTACAGAAACCTCTCCGGCTATGGAACATTTAAAACAAGAATATGGAAAAAATCTAGATTTTTTAGCATATGGTACTAAAAAAACACCTCTTAGATATATCGGTATTTTATTTATCAACTGTTTCAAAAGTTTGTGGATATATTTAAAATTTAGGCCACAAATAGTCATCACAACGGGGACACATACGGCTGGGCCTATGTGCTGCATTGCTAAAATATTAGGAAGCAAAATAATTTACATAGAAACCTTTGCTAACCGCAATACAAAAACACAAGCTGGAAGACTTTTATATTATATAGCTGATGTATTTATTGTGCAATGGGAAGAGATGCTAAACATTTATCCAAAAGCAATATATTTAGGTGGAGTTTATTAAAATTGATACTCTATATAGCAATAGAAAGAAGGTAAAAAATGATTTTGGTAACATTGGGAACACAAGATAAGCCTTTTGTTAGGCTGTTAGAAGCAGTAGAAAAGCAAATAGAAAATGGAACGATACAAGAAAAAGTGATTGCACAAGTTGGTTCTACTAAATACACATCCCATAGAATGCAAATTATCCCCTATATTCCTGTAGAAAACTTTGCGCATATGTTAGAAAAAGCTAATTTTATCATAACACATGCAGGTGTTGGATCTATTATAGAGGGGTTAAAAAAAGAAAAAAAGATGATAGTAGCAGCAAGAAAAAAAGAATATGGAGAGCATGTAAATAACCATCAAGAACAAATTTTAGAAAATTTCAGCCAAAGCGGATATATTATTCCACTTATAGATTTTGATAAATTAGGAGAAATAATTAAAGAATTAAAAGATTTTACACCACGAAAATTTTATGGTAATCAAGAAAAATTTATACAAGGATTGGAAATACAAATAGAAAATTTGTTAAATGATTGAAGTTTAAGGAATATTTTTCCATTTTAGGTAAAAATTATTAAGGAGAAAAGAAAAATGAACAAAAAAGTTTTATTTGATTTAAATTATGGATTATATATTGTAACCTCTAAAGAGGGGGATACGTTTTCAGGTTGTGTAGTAAATACCGTCACACAAATAACTGCAGAAGAAAAACCAAAGCTGATAGTGGCAATTAATAAAGAAAATTACACAGCAGAAATTGCAAAGAAAAGTAAGAAAATGAATCTAGCTGTTTTGTCACAAGAGGCAGATATGTTACTCATTGGAAAATTTGGTTTTCGCTCTGGAAGAGATATCAATAAGTTAGAAGGAACAGAATATAAAATGGGGAATAATGGAATACCAATTATAACAGAAAAAGTAGTTTCTTATATAGAATGTAATATTCTTCAAGTAATAGATTGTGGAACACATGATTTGTTTTTATTGGAAATGCAAGAAGGAGAAAAAATAGAAGAAAAAGAACCTATGACTTATCATTATTACCATACAGTAATTAAAGGGAAAACTCCTCCTAAAGCATCTAGTTATAATGAAGATTAAATAAAAATCGTATCAATGAATAAGAAAAGATAAAGTTTTAGATAAAATAGCTAAGACTTTATTTTTTGATATATATGCAAAAACACACTACTATAAGTAAAGGTTAGTCATTATATTTTGTAATAATTCATATAGATAAAGGTAAAATAAAAAGATAAAATCCTCTAAAACTGCGTTATCAAGCAAAATGATAATTTATTAACAATAAATTTACATAAAATTATCAAAAATAGGAAAAAAATGTTGAAAAACAAAAAAGGTAATGTTATAATAAAAAAGGCAAAAAAATTATAAGAAAATTACATAAAATGATTTTTTGGGGAGAAAAAAGGGGGAAAAAACATGTATCAACATGTCATCAAAAGATTAGTTGACTTTTTACTTGCATTATTTTTATTAATTTTGGCTGCAATACCAATGGCAGTTGTAGCTATCGCTATCAAATTAGAAGATGGAGGTCCAATAATTTATAAATCTAAAAGAATGGGAAAGGGTTGCAGAGTTTTTAATACATATAAGTTTAGATCTATGAAAGTAAATCGTGAAGAATTACATAGCAATTTAACACATGAACAAATGGTAACAAAAGTAGGAAAATTTATTCGCAAAACAAGTATAGACGAGTTGCCACAATTAATCAATATCCTTAAAGGAGAAATGAGTTTTATCGGTCCTAGACCATGGATTCCAGACTATTATGAATGGTTTACGCCAGAACAAAAGAGAAGAAGTGATGTATTACCGGGCATTTCTGGCTTAGCACAAGTAAAGGGAAGAAATGGTATTAATATATTCAAAAAAATAGAATATGATTTATATTATGTGGATCATATTAGTTTTGTGATGGATATGAGATTGGTTTTTGAAACGGTAGTACAAGTTTTTAAGAAGACAAATGCAGAAATTTCTGAACAAGGTATTAAAGAAGAAATACGTGAATTACAAGAACAAGCTGTATATACAAAAGTAGGATAGGAGGATGGCAATAAAATGAAAATAATGATGATAGCTCCTAAAACAAGTACATTTATTAATTTTAGAGGAGATTTAATGAAAGCGATTTCAGAAAAAGGCAATGAAATTGTAGCCATTTGTCCAGAAGGCGGATTTGAAGATACTCTAAAGAAATTAGGAGCAAGATGTGTCTTAATTTCTTTAAAGAAAAATTCTACCACTATTCTTGATAATCTAGCTTATTTAAATCATTTGACAGAAATTATTAAACAGGAAAAACCAGATAAAATTTTTGCCTATACCATAAAACCAGTCATATTTGGTTCTATTGCGGCAAAAAGAGCGAAAGTAAAAGAAATGTATTCTATGATAACAGGTCTTGGATATGTTTATGCTGTAGAATCTTTTAAGACGAAAATTCTACAGCTAATTTGTGGAATAGGGTATAAAATAGCATTTAAATATAACAAGAAAGTTATTTTCCAAAATAAAGATGATATAGAAGAATTTGTACAAAGAAAATATCTAAAAAAAGAAAAATGTGAGTTAGTAGATGGCTCTGGAGTCAATATGGATAGATTTAAGAGAAATCCATTACCAGAAGGAAATACTTTCTTAATGGTATCTCGTATATTAAAGCAAAAGGGAGTAAGAGAGTACTTTGAGGCAGCCAAAATAGTAAAAGAAAAATATCCAGATGCGAGATTTTTGTATGTAGGAGCAGAGGATAAGACACAATTAGCACTAAATTTAGATGAAGTAAGAAGTGAATTTTTAGATTCAGGAATTATTGAATATTGCGGAGAGTCAAACGATGTACCATCTTACATTGCAAAATCTACTTGTTTTGTATTACCTTCCTATTATAGAGAAGGAGTACCTAGAACACTTTTAGAGGCACTTGCTATGGGAAGACCAATACTTACTACAGATACAGTTGGATGCAGAGAAACTGTAAAAGAAGGAGTAAATGGATTTTTTGTACCTATAAAAGATAGTAAGGCTTTAGCAGAGAAAATGATATATATGATAGAGCATAGAGAAGAATTAGAAAAGATGTCTGATGCAAGTTATAACTATTGTAAAGAAAGATTTGATGTCAATATTATTAATAAAAGAATGTTAGAAATTATGGAAATATAAAAATAGGAATAGACATTTTGGGGAAACAATGATAAGATACAAATACAAAATAAAAGGAAAAAGGAATGGATGAAAAATGATAAAAATAGCAGTAGCAGGAACAGGGTATGTAGGATTAGTAGCAGGAGTATGTTTTGCCGAAAAAGGACATGATGTAACCTGTGTAGATGTAGATGAAAACAAAGTAAAAATTATGAGGGAAGGAAAATCCCCTATTTATGAAGAAGGACTAGAAGAGTTAATGCAAAAAAACATTGCAGCAGGGAGATTACATTTTACGACAGATTACAAAATAGCATATAAGGATGCAGATGCTATATTCATAGGAGTAGGAACACCAGAACAACCAGATGGATCTGCAAATTTATCCTATGTAGCAACTGTTTCTAGGCAAATAGCAGAATCTATTGAAAAAGATTGTTTAGTAGTAGTAAAATCTACAGTTCCAGTAGGAACAAATGATAAAGTAGAACAATTTATTAAAGATTCTTTAGTAAATGATGTAAAAGTAGAAGTAGCAAGTAACCCAGAATTTTTAGCACAAGGACATGCAGTAAGAGATACATTAGAGGCAAAAAGAATTGTAATAGGAACCAATAGTAAAGAAGCAGAAGAATTATTAATGAAAATATATGAACCATTTAAACTTCCTATTGTTTCTGTAAATAGAAGAAGTGCAGAAATGATTAAATATGCATCAAATGACTTTTTAGCATTAAAAATCTCTTATATGAATGATATTGCAAACCTTTGTGAATTAGTAGGAGCTAATATTGAAGATGTAGCAAAAGGTATGAGTTATGACCCAAGAATAGGAGCAAGTTTTTTACATGCTGGTATTGGTTATGGAGGAAGCTGTTTCCCAAAAGATACAAAGGCATTGAGCTATTTAGCAAAACAAAATGGGTATACATTAAGAACGGTACAATCTGCTGTAGATGTAAATAAATCTCAAAAAACAAAATTATATAGAAAAGCGTGTGACAGATTAATTACTTTTGACCATTTAAAAGTAGCTGTGTTAGGTCTTGCATTTAAGGCTGGAACAGACGACCTAAGAGAAGCACCATCTTTAGATAATGTGGCTTTATTATTAGAACAAGGAGCAGATATATATGCTTATGACCCTGTAGCGATGGATAACTTTAAAAAGAAATATCCGACACAAATTCATTATGTGAAAAATCCAGAAGAAGCTTTAGAAAAGGCTAATGTATGCTTTATCTTTACAGAGTGGGATGAGATTAAATCTATTAAACCAGAAACTTACAAAGAGCTTATGAGAACACCACTTGTATATGATGGAAGAAATATTTATGAATTAGAAGATATGAAAGAAGCAGGAATAGAATACTATTCGATAGGAAGATAATAAAAGCATCCTGTAATAGATGAAAAATGAACTTTGACAACAAAATACCTCCTAA
>CAMMAC010000015.1 GCA_946493085.1 uncultured Clostridiaceae bacterium | reverse complement strand
TAAAATAATTAATTTAAATAAATATACTAATTTTATGAAATAATATATTCCCAAAAATATAATTTTAATATATAATATGAAAAAAAGAAAGAAAAGGTTATAAAATGGAAATAAAAGAAAATGAAAGAATAGATGATTTAGAATATAAAGGATTAAAAATTATTCAAAGACAGGATGGATTTTGTTTTGGGATAGATAGTGTATTACTTTCTGATTTTGCAAAAAATATAAAAAAAGAATCCATAGTAGTAGATTTAGGTACAGGGACGGGCATATTACCTATTTTATTATCTGCTAAAACACAGGCAAAAAAAATATATGGTATAGAAATACAAAAAGATATGGCAGAAATGGCACAAAGAAGTGTGCTTTTAAATCATTTAGAAAATAAAATAGAAATTATACCACAAAATATAAAAGAAATTACCATAGAAAAAGCGAGTGTAGATGTTATTGTAACGAACCCGCCATATAAAAAAGGAGAAACAGGATTAAAAAATGAAAATATTTCTAAAAGAATAGCCAGACATGAAATATATGCTAATTTAGAAGATTTTATAAAAATTAGTTTTCAACTATTAAAAGATAAAGGTGAATTTTATATGGTGCATCGACCAGAACGATTGGTGGATATTTTATATGAATTACGAAAAAATAAAATAGAACCAAAAAAATTAAGATTTGTGCATTCCCATGTTGGAGAAGAGCCAAAATTAATTTTAATAAAAGCAGTAAAAAATGCAAAACCTTTTTTAAGCATAGAAAAACCTTTATATGTATACACAGAACAAGGAAAATATACAAAAGAAATATTAGAAATTTATCATAAAAATAAATAAATTAAATTAAAATAATATCTAGTGAAAAAATCAAACAAGAAAGAGGAAGTTCAAGATGGAAAACGGAAAATTATATTTAGTAGCAACGCCTATTGGAAATTTAGAAGATATTACCTTAAGAGCAATACGTATTTTAAAAGAGGTAGATTATATTGCAGCGGAGGATACCAGACATACTTTAAAATTATTAGATCATTTGGAAATAACAAAGCCATTAATTAGTTATCATAGGCATAACGAAGAAATAAAAACAGAAGAATTATTGCAAAAATTAAAAATGGGAAAAAATATTGCATTAGTTTCTGATGCAGGAACACCAGTTATATCGGATCCAGGGGAGCAAGTAGTAAAAGAGGCATTAGAAGAAGGAATAGAAGTGATTCCTATTCCCGGAGCATGTGCACTAATTAATGCTTTAATTGCTTCTGGATTAGATACAAAAGAATTTGCTTTTTATGGTTTTTTATCGATTCATAAAAAATTAAAAAAAGAAAAATTAGAACAAATAAAAAAAGAAAATAAAACGGTTATTTTATATGAAGCTCCTCATAAATTACAAACAACATTAAAAGATATACAAGAAATACTAGGAGATAGGTATATTGTAATTGCTAGAGAATTAACTAAAATACATGAGGAATTTATAAGAGGGACTGTTTCAGAAATATTAGAAAACTATCCAGAACCAAAAGGAGAACACATTATTTTAATTGAAAAAAGTGCAGAGAAAGAAGAGGAAAGCGAAAATGAAGAAACCATAGAAGAAAGATATGCTTATTACGAAAAACAAGGTTTGATGAAAAATGAAATTATAAAGAAAATTGCAAAGGAACGAGGCGTTCCCAAAAATGAAATTTACCAATATATATTAAAAAAAGTGGAATAAATCCACTTTTTCTTATTCTGCATCTTTACTGTTTAATTCACTAATTTGTTTTAGGCATTTATTGCAAATTAGTTTTCCTTTATAGCTAGAAAGTTTTTTTGTATTACCACAAAATAGACATGATTTTTCGTATTTCTTTAAAATAATAGAAGAACCATCTACGTAAATTTCAATAGGATCTTTCTCGGCAATTTGAAATTGATTTCTTATTTCTATTGGAATAACAACTCTACCTAATTCATCTACTTTTCTAATGATACCAGTTGATTTCATATATTTATCCTCCTTTATGCGACTTTTTTCGACAAAAAATCTACTATTATAATATCACAAATATTGTAAAAAGGCAATATAAAAATAGGAAAAATAACAATTATTTTTTGACATTTTTTTATTATTTGGAATTAATTGGAAAGAAAAATAATCATAAAACAAAAAGCAAAGAATAAGATGTTAAAAAGAAGTAAGGGAGCAAAAGAATGTTAAACAAACTATGGCCTATTTTTATTATTGTATCTTTTGTGTATGGAATATTTACTGGTAGAGTAGAGCAAATGAGCAACTCTATTTTTGAATCTACGGCAAGCGCTGTGCAACTTTCTATTACTTTTTTAGGAACTATTTGTCTTTGGAATGGCATGATGGAAATTGTGAGAAAAACTAGTCTAATGGAAAAATTGACACATCTACTACGTCCAGCAATTGGGTTTTTATTTCCTGAGTTAAAGCATAATGAAAAAGCAAAGGAAGAAATTACACTCAATATGATTGCCAATATTTTAGGATTAGGAAATGCCGCAACTCCGCTAGGTTTAAAGGCAATGAAGACCATGCAAAAAGATAATCCTAAGAAAGATACAGTATCTCATTCTATGGCAATGTTTATTGTCATCAATACAGCCTCTATACAAATTATTCCAACTACTGTTATTGCCATAAGGGCATCTTTAGGCTCTAGCAATCCCTCTTACGTAATTTTCCCTATATGGATAGCTACCATTGGAGCTGCAGGAGTAGCCATATTGGCGACTAAATGCTTTATTAGGAGAGAAGAAAGGAAGAAGAGATAATGTCTATGATTCAATATATTTCCTCAGCTGCAGTTCCTACGGTTATTTTATTGATAATTGTTTATGGACTCATAGAGAAAAATAAAGTATATGATACTTTTTTAGAGGGAGCAAAAGAAGGAATAGAAATAGTATTTCGTTTAATCCCTACTCTAATTGGAATTTTTGTAGCGGTAGGGGCATTACGAAGCTCTGGAGTGCTAGATTTTATTATAGAAATGATAAAACCGATTACCAACATTTTTCATATACCAGGTGAAATTATGCCACTTGCTATAATAAGACCTATTTCAGGAAGTGCTTCTACAGCAATTGCAACAGATATTATGACAAAGTTTGGCGTAGATTCTCATATTGGTCTAATTGCTTCCACTCTTATGGGATCCACGGAAACTACATTTTATACCATTGCAATTTATACGAGTTGTGTAGGAATCAAGAAAATTAAGTTTGTACTTGCAGCTTCTCTATTAGGAGACTTAGCTGGAATGTTGATTTCTGTAGCTATTTGGGGCTTTTTGTCGTAAAGTTTTTCTTGACAAAATAGAAAAAGCGTTGTATGATAAGCACAGCATTTGGAGGATAAACCAAAAATGATATTTTCAATCTTATTATTTTTTTTCTTATATTTTTGTATCAACTATACGATGGAAAAAATATTAGCAAAAAGAATTCTTAAAAAAATATCCGAATAAATTGTTATTATTTTTGTAGAGGGTTAAAAAAGTAGAAATCTTTCTTATGATAATAGTCCCCCTATTCTTGTGAAAGTTTCCTTCTAAAAAAATTGAAAAATAAGCCCCTTTTTTCTTGCCCTCTACAAAATTTTATATAAATACTAACGATGATAAGTCTCACCGTGTAATATTTTAAACGCTCTAAAAATTTGCTCTAACAAAAATACACGTATTAATTGATGAGGAAAAGTCATCTTAGAAAAACAAATAGAACTATTTGCTTTTTGTACTAATTCTCTTGTCATACCAAGAGATCCACCAATTAAAAAACAGATAGAGCTGTTTTGCATAGAAATATTATCTAATTGCGTAGCAAATTCTTCAGAAGAATATTGCCTACCGGTTAAATCTAATGCCATTACATAACTATCTTTAGGAATATGCGATAAAATAGAAGCACTTTCTTTTTCTTGAATATCTGCTAAAATACGCTCGCTACTTTTATCTGGAATTTTCTCATCTGGTAATTCTACAATAGATAGTTTGCAATATTTCGATAATCTTTTTGTATATTCTGAGGTAGCCTCTTTTAGATAAGTTTCTTTTAATTTACCAATACAAATAATAGAAATATGTATCATCATAAACCTACTTTCTATCCAATAGATACTACAGGACTAGGTGCACTGCGACTAGCAACAGATAATTGATAAGACTTTTCTTCCTTGTGATTTTCTAAAATTTGTTCTACCACAGATTTATAAGCAAGTTCTGGAAAGTTATTTTCTTTGCTCAAATGTCCTAGCATTACATTTTGTAGGCCGTGGTTTAATAAGTAAGAAATTGTTTTTCCTGCGGCTTCGTTAGAAAGATGCCCATTAGGACCTGCAATTCTTTGTTTTAATAAATAAGGATAGGATGAACATTTTAAAATTTCAGGTTCATAGTTAGCTTCTAATAATACAAAAGAACTGTCCGATAAATGGTGAATAATACTATCATTCATATGACCAATATCTGTTGCAATACTCATTTTTTTATCTTGATAATATAAATTAAAACCACATGGATTGGCGGCATCATGTGGAATAGAAAAGGGAAGAATCGTAATATCTCCAATAGAAAAATAATCAAAAGAAAATTCTTTTTGATTTTCCTTTTCTACCTTTTCTAGTTGCGTTGGCATAGCATTCCAAGTTTCTTTGTTAGCAAAAACAGGAATATGATATTTTTTAGAAAAAGTACCAAGTCCTTTTACGTGGTCAGAATGTTCATGTGTAACTAAGATTCCAGAAATTTCTTCTGGAGCAATATTTAAGGAAGAAAGTGCCTCCGTTATCTTTTTAGCACTTTCTCCTGCATCAATCAAAATCTTTTGGTCTTGCGTTTGTACAAGAGAACAATTTCCTGTACTACCGCTATATAAAGTACAAAATTGTAACATAGTTTTCATCCTTTGCTTATAGATTAATCTTCTTCGGTAATACGCACAATATTAGCGCCTATTTTTCTAAACTTTTCTTCAATGTTTTCGTAACCTCTATCAATATGGTTTAGATTAGAAAGTTTTGTTTCACCATTAGCAACAATTCCTGCAATAATTAAGGCTGCACCAGCGCGTAAATCCGTAGCTTCTACAGAAGAACCATATAGCTCTTTTACTCCCTCAAAAATAGCAGATTTCCCTTGGTCAATAATTTTAGCACCCATTTTATTGAGTTCTGCTGTGTATTGGAATCTAGATTCAAAAATACTTTCATTAATAATGCTGGTACCATTACTAATAGCTAAGCATACACCAATTTGAGGCTGTAAGTCCGTAGGAAATCCAGGGTAAGGTTGTGTTTTGATAATGGCTTTATTGGGTCTATCTTTCATCCATACATGGATAGAATCATCTTCTATTTCTACATTACCACCCATTTCTATAATTTTAGCAGTTAAACAGTCTAAATGTTCAGGAATACAGTTTTTAATAACAAGGTCACCTCTAGTGGCAACGGCAGCAAGCATAAAAGTACCTGCTTCAATTTGGTCTGGCACTACGGAATAAGTAACATTGCTTTGTAATTTTTTAACGCCATTTATTTTAATAATGTCCGTACCAGCACCTCTAATATCTGCTCCCATGGTATTTAAAAAGTTAGCAACATCTACAACATGAGGTTCTTTGGCAGCGTTATCTATCACGGTAGTTCCTTCAGCCAAAACACTAGCTAGCATAATATTGATAGTAGCTCCAACGGAAACAATATCTAAATAAACAGGATTGCCTATTAATTTTTTTGCTTTTGCTACAATTTTACCTTGTGTGACTTCTACTTTAGCACCAAGAGCTTCAAAACCTTTTATATGTTGGTCAATTGGTCTAGGTCCTAAGTTACAACCACCAGGTAGTCCTATAGTAGCGGCATGGCATCTTCCCAAAAGAGAACCTAATAAATAGTAGGAAGCTCTAAACTTGCTTGTCATTTCTAAAGGAGCTTCGTGAGAAATTAGGTGTCTTGTATCAATCGTAATTTCATTTGGTGTAGGCCATGTAATAACCGCACCAAGTTCTTGCAAAATACTACATAAAATTTTAACATCACTGATGTTAGGTATATTGTTGATAGTACAAACTCCTTCATTTAAAAGTGTAGCTGGAAGCAAAGCAAGAACTGCATTTTTCGCTCCACTAATAGAAACTTCTCCTTTTAGGCGAGTGCCACCTTTTATGACTAATTTATCCAAAATAATTACCCCCATAAATTTACAAAATTCCATACAAAAAAATAGAATATTTTCATATTCTATCTTTTAACATAATCTTTATATCATAAAATAAATGATTTTACAACTATTTTTTTGCAGTTAATATATTTGTATTTTGTAACCATTCAATTAGTTTAAATTTAAATTGAACCGTAGAAGAGTCTTGATTACTAATTAAAGCATATTCTTCTTCATTCAAATTCTCCTTCATGGTTTCTTTAGATTCTTCAGGAACAATACCAGAAGTAACATTTACAAAGCATAAAGGAGGAAACATGACACACCACCAATTTTGCCCTTTTGCTTCACCAATTTTTACTCTTAAAGCATCGTAATATCCAGCAGGAAGGGAAATGTCTCCATAATTTTTGGTAGGAAAATCAAAATTACCAACTTCTACAGTTACATCATAAGCATAACCGTTTTCTGTAATCGTTTGCTTGGCAATCGTTTCAAAATCTTGCAAATGATTTGTTACCAATTGCATGACTTCTTCTTTAGAAGAGGTATCTTTTGCTATATCTTCTAAATAAGCAATTAAAGCATCTCTTACTTTATATTTTAAGTTTTGATCTTCCTCGGAATCGCTATTGGCAAGGACATGTAAACGGAAGACACTATCGGAAATATCAGAAGAAACCGTAGTGGCATAGGAAATAGCAGAAATACCAACATAAAAAAATAATAAAATTATCAAAATTAAGGCATTTTTTAATTTCTTCGAGCATATAATAGATAGTAAAGTTTTCATAGATAGAAACCTCCTCTAAAAATTGTTTTATTTTCTGTTTAATTTAAGTATTGCCAAAATGAAAAAAAATATACTAAACTGGAAAAAACTTTTATAAAAGGAAGGTGGAAACATCGTGAAAATGTCGAAAAATAAGGGAAAATTTATTTGTAATATGATTGACATATACAAAAATAAATGGTAAAATTTTCCATAGAAAAAAGAAAGATTAGGGGGCTAAAAAATGAGTGTTCAACAAACAAAAATCACAAAGTTTTGTAGTTTTTATGTAAGTGATTGGCATATGGTTACCATGTTACTTCCTTACATAAATAAGAAGATGAATGAACAAACAAAAATAGTCACAATTTTAGAAAAAGGGATAGAACAAAATATAAAAACATTAGTCAATAAATTGAATTTAAAAAATAAAGAAAAAATATTGCAATTAGACTGGACAAGTTGTAACGGAAAAAAGTATACAGCAGTTAGCAAAAAAATAGAGAGTGTTGGAAAAGGAGATATTTTAATCATTGTAAACGGAGAAAAGAATTTTATTGATAAAGTCAATATACATATACAAACCTATTTAAATAAGAAAAAAGAAATGACAGGAGAAATCAAAATAGTAGACTGTTATGATGTGATAGAATTTAATGATAGCATTCAAGAAATTTTAGAAGAACATGATAAAATACTAAATACATCAGGAGAAAAAGAAATAGAAGAAGTATTTGAAGGATTTGAAAGAAGAACAGAAGAAGTAAAACAAGAAAAAATAGGGTAGGAAAAATGTTATTCCTATTATAAATGCCAAAATAGAAACCATAGAAGAATAGAAAAATGCCTTTTAAAGGGCATTTTTTTCGTATAAAAAAATAATATTTGACGAAATATAAATAATGCGATATGATAATCGAACAAGATATAATAATATTGAAAAAAATGAAAAATTGGGAGAAATAAGCCTTTTGGGCGAGAAAGGATGGATTGTAAATATGAATGAAAAAGAACAAGCAGTAAGAGAAATGCTAAAAAAACATGGACAAGAACAACTTTTAGCATGTTATACCAAAATGGAAAAAAATAAACAAGAAAAATTATTAGATGAAATATTAACGATAGATTTCCCACAAATAGAAAAATTGTATGGAAAGTCCATACAAAAAGAAGTGATTTCAAGTGCAAGCATAGAACCCATTTCTTATATCGAAAAAGATAAAATAAAGCAAGAAGAAAAGCAAAAATTACTAGAAGCAGGAGAAAAATTAATCAAAGAAGGAAAATATGCAGTAGTAACCATGGCAGGAGGACAAGGTACTAGATTAGGGCATAATGGACCAAAGGGAACCTATGATTTAAGGCTAGAAAGCCATAAAAGCATTTTTGAAATTTTATGTGATACATTAAAAGAAGCACAGCAGCAATATGGCGTTTATGTTCCTTGGTATATCATGACAAGTAGACAAAACCATACAGAAACAGTGGATTTTTTCGAAAAACATTCGTATTTTGGTTATCCAAAACAAGATGTATTCTTTTTCATGCAGGGAGAGTTACCAGTAGTAAATGAAAAAGGAAAGATTTTATTAAATACAGAAGGTCTTGTGAATCAAGCAGCCGATGGGCATGGAGGCATTTTTGTATCTATGAGAAAGAATGGAGTTATCTATGATATGAAAGCAAGAGGAATCCAGTGGGCTTTTATAGGCGGAGTAGATAACGTTTTAGCAAAGATGGTAGATCCGATTTTAGTAGGATTATGTATGGAAAAGAAAGTATTAGCGGGAGGAAAGAGTGTGGTAAAGGCATGCCCAGAAGAAAGAGTAGGTGTATTTTGCAGAAGAAATGGAAGACCTAGTGTAGTAGAATATACAGAAATTTCTAAGGAAATGTCAGAAGAAAGAGAAGAGAATGGAGAATTAAAATATGGAGAATCTCATATTCTATGTAATATTTTCCATATAGATGCTATAGAAGAAATCAGTAAAGATAAACTTCCTTACCACAGTGCCCATAAAAAAATAGAATATATGGACAGCCAAGGAAACATTGTAAAACCAACAGAGCCAAATGCATACAAATATGAGGCATTCCTATTTGATGCTTTTGAAAGCTTAGAAGATATGGCAATTATGAGAGTAAAAAGAGAAGAAGAATTTGCACCTGTGAAAAATGCGACAGGCGTAGACAGTCCAGAGACAGCAAGAAAATTATATAAGGCATTTCATGGCATGGAATAGAGAAAAAAAGCTAGGGGAAAGGAAAGTTGGAATGGAAGAGTATAGAAAAAAATATGAAGAATGGAAACAAAATCCGTTTTTTGATGAAGAAACTAAAAAAGAACTAAAATCTATAGAAGGAAATGAAGAAGAAATTAAAGATAGATTTTATAAAGATTTAAGCTTTGGCACAGCAGGATTAAGAGGCATATTAGGAACTGGAACAAACCGTATGAATCGCTATACCGTAGGGAAAGCTTCACAAGGAGTAGCTAACTTTATCAAAAAAGAAAAAAGAGAAGAAGATGGAGTAGCCATTAGTTATGATTCTAGACATATGTCTAAAGAATTTGCAGAGCAAACAGCTTTATGTATGAACGCCAATGGAATAAAAGCCTATGTCTTTCAAAGTTTAAGACCAGTACCAGAACTATCCTTTGCCGTTAGAAAATTGCGGATGCGTAGCGGGAGTAATGATTACAGCAAGTCATAATCCGCCAGAATATAACGGATATAAGGTTTATTGGGAAGATGGAGCGCAAATTACATCCCCAAAAGACCAATTTATCATGGAAGAGGTAAATCGTATTTCCGATTATACTTGTATACAGACTATGAAAAAAGAAGAAGCTATTCAAAAAGGATTATACCAAGAAATAGGTCAAGAAATGGATAATGCTTATATAGAAGAACTAAAAAAACAATCCATTCATCCAGAAATGATTGCAAAGCAAAAAGACATCAGTATTGTCTATACACCACTTCATGGGGCAGGAAATGAGCCAGTACAGAAAATCTTAAAAGAAATGGGTTTTACAAATGTATTTGTTGTACCAGAACAAGAAAAACCAGATGGAGACTTCCCAACCGTGGAATATCCTAATCCCGAAGATAAAAAGGCATTTGCCTTAGCATTAAAATGGGCAAAGCAAAGAAATGCAGAATTGGTACTTGCCACCGATCCAGATGCAGATAGACTAGGCGTATACGTAAAAGAAAAAGAAACAGGAGAATACATACCTCTTACAGGAAATATGTCTGCCATTGTCATTTTAAACTATCTTTTAGCAGAAAAAAAGAAGAAGGCAGAAATACCACAAAACGCAGCTATTGTGAAGAGTATAGTGTCTTCTACTATGGCAGATGCTATTGCAAAAGACTACGGAGTAACTGTGTTTGACGTGCTAACAGGTTTTAAATATATAGGAGAGAAGATAAAAGAATTCGAGAAAACAAAAGAATATACTTTTTTATTTGGATTTGAAGAAAGCTACGGATGCCTGGTAGGAACACATGCAAGAGATAAAGATGGAGTAGTGGCAGTTATGATGCTTTGTGAAGCGGCAGCTTATTATAAAGAACAAAATAGTAGCATAGAGGAAGAGTTACAAAAGCTATATCAAAAATATGGTTATTACCAAGAAGAAACCATGCAAGTAACCTTAAAGGGAATGGATGGGGCAAAGAAAATGCAAGAGATGATAGATACTATGAGAAAAGAACCACCTAAAACCTTAGGGGGATATAAGATACAAAGAATAAGAGATTATAAAGAAAAAGAAATATTAGAGGTAGAGACAGGAAAAAAAGTAGCAACCGGACTTCCAAAATCTAATGTTTTATATTATGAATTAGAAAACAGTGCATGGTGTTGTGTTCGTCCATCTGGAACAGAACCAAAGATAAAATACTATGTAGGCGTAAGAGAAAATACATCCCAGCAAGCGAAAGAACAGATGGAAAAGATACAAGAAGATATCTGTCATAATCTTTCGTAAAAATGACAAAATAAAAAACAAAGGAGGAGTAAACTTTGATTATAGAGAGGTTAAGAGACAGGAAAGAACAAGGAATTACATTGATAGCACTAGTAGTTACGATTATTGTATTGATTATATTAGCAGGAGTATCGCTATCTCTAGTGATAGGTGATAATGGCTTGATGTTACAGGCTGAAAATGCTAAAGAAGCTAATTTAATAGGAAATTATCAAGAACAAATAGAATTAGCTAGGTCAGATATACAAGCCAATCATATGGGAATAGTAACATTAGATAATTGGATTGACAGAATTTATGAGAAGGGAGTTGTTCCCCAAGGAAATATTATAAAAAAGGATGAACAAAATGCAGTAGTAATTACACAGGAAGGTTATCAATTCTTGATAACAGTAGATAAAGAGACGGAATATATGGGAAATACAGATACGAATGTAAAAATAGAAGATTTAAAACCTGGAGATTATGTACAATATAATGTACCTTCAAAACAATTTACCATAGCAGCAACAGACACAGGTTATACGGAAGACCAGAGTTTTGATACGACAAATGCAACAAACTTATGGCAAATACTATATAACAGAGAAGGAGAACTAGAAATTACAAGTTTTAAATCCGTAGCTAATTTAAAATTAAATAGAAGTTGGACAGAAAGTAATTTTAATCATAGTGTAGCTTTAAGTAATTCACGAATAGCATATAATAATGCAATTACTGTATTAAATGCTATGTGCCAAAATTATATTAATGAAGAATATGCAACAGCTGCAAGGGTAATAGGAAGTAATCCTTCTAATCCAGTAGATGGAATAACCACTTATGTAACTACAGTTAAAGGTTCGAATAGCAAAGTAACAAATCCGGGAGTGAAAATTGGAGATAACTATTATCAAGAAGATTACAATGCTATGCAAGCGGCAACAAGCCAAAATAGTGCAGGAATTCTAAACATTAATGAAAATTATTTTTTAGGTTCGAGAGGCATAAGTTATGAAACTAGAGGAGTAAGTGATTATTTACCTGGAATAGGAACAGAAGATGAATCATATTGTATACGTAATATCACTCAAACAGGAGAATTAGGAATAACTCAAATTTTAGGAAATACAACGGGAGCAGGAACAAATTGGTTTCTATGGCATACAATAGCAGATATGGGAGTAAGACCAGTTATTAAATTAAAAGCAGATCTTAGTGTTCTAACTGGTAGCGGAACTCAAGATGATCCGTATATTTTAAGATAAAACAAAAAAATCACATGGGTATTAAGTACCATGTGATTTTTTTTATTCATGCCAACCCTTAATATGATTTCTCTTAATAACACCTATTAGGTTAGCTCTAACCATAGGGATATCTAAGTTCAGCTGAAATAGTAAATTCTTCATGTATTCCCTTTTAGAAACACCATCCATAGGGCAATTCTTCTGCATCACAGCAATATTCTCTCTTTTTACAAACTTCCTAATTTCTTTTTCAGATGCGTATACAAGAGGTCTGATGACTGTAATGTGAGAGCGATCCATATAAGTAGATGGTCCAAAAGTAGAAAAGGCACCAGTTAAGAATAAATTCATTAGAAAAGTTTCTAAAACATCATCCTCATTATGACCTAAAGCAATCTTATTGCATCCTTCCCTAATAGCAACAGAGTTTAAAATACCCCTACGAATATTGGCACATAATGAGCAAGGTCTCTTTTCCTTACGTATATCAAAGACAATTTCTTTAATATTACTGTTTTCAATGATAAGAGGAACTTGAATTTCCTCACAAGTTTTTTTCAAAAAGGAAGTATCAAAAAAGTCAAAACCTGGATTTACACTAACAGCAATAATGTCAAATTGTTTATTAAAATAACGTTTAAGTTGATTTAAACCTAATAATAAGGTAATGGAATCCTTACCACCAGATAAGCATACAGCGATTTTGTCTCCATCTTCAATCATATTGTAGTCTTTTATAGCTTTTCTCATATAGCCTAAAATTTTTTGCATCGTTATAGAGCCTCCTTTATGTTTCTTAAATAAGCATTATAGCATAAAATGTAGTATTATATAAGAGGTATACGAAAAATTCATAATAAAAATGGACTAAATTAGAATAAAAAATTAAAATAGCTTGTATTTGTATAAAAAAAGATGTATACTACTCGAGTCGAAAACAAAAGAATAGGGGGAAAGAAAAATGAACAGAAGTGAAGGAATTACGATGATAGCATTAATCGTTACGATTATAGTGCTAATTATTCTAGCAGGTGTGTCTATTGGTATGATAGTAGGAGATAATGGAATTATAGAGAGGGCATTACAAGCAAGGGGCGAAAATGCAAATGCAACACAAGATGAGTTAGAAAAAATGAATAGATTAGAAGAGGAATATACTAATATTGTCAACGACATTACAACAAGTGAAAAAAGAATAAAAGATGCTAAAAAAAGTGGAGAAGAATTTAAAGAAAATACAAAATTAAAAGATGAAGTGGGCAATGTAGTAACAATTCCTGGGGGATTTCATGTAGCAAAGGATAGCGGTATATATGTAGAAGAAGGTGTTGTAATAGAAGATGGAAAAAATAATCAATTTGTATGGATTCCAGTAAAAGATTACCAAACAACTAATGGAGTTAAGACAAATAATTTAGCAAGAAGAATTTTCTATGTAGATAAAGAAGCTGAAGAAGTAGGTATTAATGAAGAAATAGCAACTTATTATGGAGAAGAAAATGTAAATTCCATTGCTAATAAAACAATAGATGCCTTTAAAGTTAGTGCAAATGTTAATGGAGGATTTTATCTAGGAAGATATGAACAAGGAGAAAATAATGTTTGCAAAGCGGAGGCAAATGCTTATACAAATGTAACACGAGACGAAGCATTTAAACAAGCAAGTGCTATGTTTAATGAAAATGAATTTGTAACAAGTGAATTAGTAAGTAGTTATGCTTGGGATACGGCATTGAATTTTATCTGTCAAAATAGAGAAGAATCTTATTTATTAGCTGCTACTACAGATAAAAAATATGGAAATATAGGAACAAATAAAAAAGAACGAACAGGTGACTACGCAGCAGATAATTATTGTAATATTCATGATATGGTAGGAAATTGTGAAGAATGGACAACCGAATATTTTGCTCGTAGTGGTGCTACATGTGTAGATAGAGGAGGATTCTGCAACGGAACTACAGATTTTGCAGCAGAACGTGATGGAACGAGTACAACTACAAAGAATGAAACCTGTTCTTTCCGTGTTCAGCTTTATATTAAGGAAGAAAGTAACTCATAAAATAAAAAAGAAAAAGGAACTTGTACTAAATAAAAAGCAAGTTCCTTTCCCATTAGAAGGTAGATTTTAGCTTGCAAAAAGGAAAAGAGTATGCTACAATAAAAAACATAATATGTGCCAGTAGCTCAGTAGGATAGAGCGACAGTTTCCTAAACTGCAGGTCGGGGGTTCGATTCCCTTCTGGCACACCATAAAAGGGAGTTCTGGTTTTAGAACTCCCTTACAAATTACACAAATATACCATAAAAAATTGAATTTATGAGAAAAATCATATATAATAAAAAAGCAAAGAAATGAGAGGAAAAATGGAAAGTAAAAAAAAATTTATGAAAGAAGCCCTAAAAGAGGCAAAAAAAGCGTTTGAAGAAGATGAGGTACCCGTAGGAGCAGTGATTGTAAAAGAAGGAAAAATCATTGCAAGAGCGCATAACCAAAAAGAAGCCAAAAAAGATACTACCCATCATGCAGAAATAAGAGCCATTCAAAAAGCAAGTAAAAAGTTAGGGGCATGGCGCTTGCAGGATTGCGAAATGTATGTTACACTAGAGCCATGTTCTATGTGTGCGGGAGCCATGATACAAGCAAGACTAAAAAAAGTGTACATAGGAACTATGGATAGCAAAACAGGAGCATGCGGTAGCGTTTTAAATCTATTAGAAGATTATCCTTTTAACCATCACGTAGAGGTAGAAAAGGGAATTTTGCAAGAAGAATGCGAAAAGATTTTGCAAGACTTTTTCCAAATATTAAGAAAGAAAAAAAGAAAGTAGGAATGTCCCGTAAAAGGGGGACATACAATAAAAAAGGAGTGGTATCGAAGTGGTCATAACGAAGCTGTCTCGAAAACAGTTCGCCAAGAAATTGGCACGTGGGTTCGAATCCCACCCACTCCGCCAAAACAAAAGCAGGAGGTTCTAAATTGGAAAAACAAAAAAAGAAAGAGATTATTAAAGCAGTTCTTGCCGTAGCTTTTCTTGTTATTTTAATTTGCATAGTAGGGATTATGATGATTAGGTATAGTGTAGAAGGGGAAAAGGATATGCCTTTCTATCTTTCTAAGATAACTATGATTAGTACAGCAGAAGGTGTAGAACATGCAGATAGCATAGAAAAGTGGAACATGGATATTTATCAAAACAATGATATTTACTTTTCCATAGAAAAAAGTGAAAATGCAGATGAAGATGAAACCATTAAAAGTGTAAGCATAGAGAACATACAAATTACAAAAACACCAGCAGTAGGAGCAATTAAATCCTATATGCCAAATAGTGGAGAAGGAAGAGCATTTACTTATACAGAAGATTATGTCATACAAAACCAATCACTTACCTATCAGGGTGGCACACAAACAGACCTAAAGATGCTACAAATAGGAAATCAAGGTGGAAATATAGCTATTCGTTTTACGAATACAGGCATCCGGAAATTATGTTTCCAATGAAGACGAAGAAATAACTCATGATGGCACCCTAATTGCAAAAACGAGTACTACACAGGAAGATATGCAATTTGCAGTAAGCTTTGACTTTGTGATAGCGTTAAAAGACAAAAGCTATAAAGCTAACATTTCTCTAGATTTGCCTTGTGGTAATTTAATAGAAGAGGGAACGAGTAGTAAAGAAATAACAGATATGTCAGCTTTCGTTTTCAAAAGAGTAAATCTGTAAAAAATCAAAATAACTATTGCGAAAACAAAGAATTCAGTATATAATAAAAACGGTATGAGAAAAATGTGATTTTTCTATGGAGGATAATTCAATGTAAGCCTATGAACCTTGTCAGGTCCGGAAGGAAGCAGCAATAAGTAGTCACTTATGTGTGAAATTATCTTCCATAGAGAAATTACAAAAAGCTTATACCGTTTTTTACAGGGAAAAACCGAAAAGGAAGAGGTGAGCTTTTTGGAATATACATCTTTGTATAGAAAGTTTAGACCTACTACTTTTGGAGAAATGGTAGGACAAGAACATATTACAAGAACCCTAAAAAATCAAATCATAGCCGGAAGAGTAGGACATGCTTATTTGTTTAACGGAGGAAGGGGAACAGGAAAAACTTCTGCAGCTAAAATCTTAGCAAGAGCAGTAAACTGTTTAAATCCCAAAGACGGAGAGCCATGCAATGAATGTGAAATTTGCAAAGCGGCAATGGCGGGAACTCTAACGGATATTGTGGAAATGGATGCAGCTTCTAACAACAGTGTAGAAGATATTAGGCAAATACGTGATGAGGTAAATTTTTTGCCAACGGTTGCTAAATATAGAGTCTATATTATAGACGAGGTACATATGCTATCTACAGGAGCTTTCAATGCACTATTAAAAACCTTAGAAGAGCCACCAGCACATGTAAAGTTTATTCTAGCAACAACAGAGCCACAAAAATTGCCAGCTACTATTTTATCCAGATGCCAACGTTTTGACTTTAAAAAAATAGCCAATGAAGATATTGCTGGGCATTTAACATCTATTTGTGAAAAAATGAATATAGAAATTACCAAAGAAGCAGTTTCTACAATTGCTATTTTGTCAGAAGGGGCTATGAGAGATGCACTTTCCATTCTAGAAAGGTGTTTGCAAGATGGAGAAACCAAAATAGACGAAGATAAAATCAAAGATTTAGTAGGGATACCAAAACTTCAGTTTATAGAGGCTATTTTGGAAGCAATTATCAATTGTAAGGTGGAAGATGCCTTAAATGTAATAGAAGAAGTCGTAAAAGAAGGAAAAGATATACAAAATTTCCTATGGGAAATGATAAAATATGCAAAAGACATTTTAGTGTATGGTGCAACCAAAAAAGCCCCTTTGTATAGTGAAGAAGAAACCAAAAAACTAGCAAAGCTTACAGAAAACGTGGATAGGACAACAGCGTTAGGCATTGTATATGCGTTATCTAACTTAGAAAACGAAATGAAATGGTCTAGTCAAAAGCTAATTTTATTCCAAGTAACGGTTATTAAATTATGTGCAAGAGATTTTGGAGCAACAGGTGGAAGTGAAGCAGAGCAAATACAACAATTAGAACAAAAAGTAAATTACTTGCAAAAACAGGTAGAAAACTTAAGGCACGGAGAAGTTATCCACAAAAAAGTAACAAATGTGGAAATCCCTACGCAAAAAACAGTTGTAGAGGCACCAAAAATGCCACAAGAAACTTTAGTAAAAAGAAACAACGTGGTACCAACAAAAACAGGGGAAAATTTAGCTTGCTGGCCTAAAGTATTAAAAGACCTAAAGGATACAGGAAAAATTATGCTATACACCAACTTGATGAATACAACCGCAAAAGAAGTAAATGATATGACAGTAGGTATTGTATTTCCGAAGGCAATTACACCATTTGGAAAAACAATTTTAGAAAAATCAGAAAACCAAACAGAGCTAGAAAGAAGAATCTCTATGGAATTAGGAAAAACCATGAGAGTAAAATATATAGAAAATGCAAGCAGTCAGCCAGAAATGCCACAGGCAAATGCAATAGAAACCTTTGCAGAAGATTTAGATTTGCCAATTCATATTATAGAAGAATAAGAAAGGTTTATAGGTAAAACCGCATACAAAAAACCTAAATAAAAATAGAGGAGAGAAAGAATATGTCAAAAAGAGGAGGATTTCCAGGAGGAATGGGAGGCTTCGGAGGAATGAATATCAATCAATTAATGAAAGAAGCCAAAAAAATGCAAGCAGATATGGAAAAAACACAAGAAGAGTTAGCACAAAAAGAATTTGAAAGTACAGCGGGAGGAGGAGCAGTCAGCGTAAAAGTATCTGGAAGTAAAGAAATAAAAGAAATTAAAATACAAAAAGAAGTAGTAGACCCAGAAGATGTAGAAATGTTACAAGACCTAATTTTAACTTGCGTAAACGATGCACTAAAAAAAGTAGATAGCGCACAAGCCGCAGGTCTTTCAAAATATAACATACCAGGAATGATGTAGGAAGCGAGAAAAAGAAATGTCATATTATTCACCATCTATTGAAAAACTAATAGAGAGTTTTGAAAAATTACCAAGCATCGGAAACAAAACAGCCGCAAGGCTAGCCTTCTATATTTTGGATAGACCAGAAGAAGAGGTAAAAGAATTTGTAGATGCGATTATGAATGCCAAAAAGAATTTAAAATATTGTTCCAAATGTTTTAATATATCTGATACAGATCCATGCGAAATTTGTTCTAACCCTAGAAGAGATGAAAGTGTTATTTGCGTAGTAGAAGATGTAAAAGATGTAGTAGCAATGGAAAGAACACATGAATTTAATGGACTATATCATGTATTACACGGTTCCATTTCACCAATGAATGGAGTAGGTCCAGATGATATTAAAATAAAAGAACTTTTAAGTAGATTAATGGACGGAACCGTAAAAGAACTTATCCTAGCAACAAACCCACGAGTAGAAGGAGAAGCAACCGCCATGTATATTTCCAAACTAGTAAAACCAATGGGAATAAAAGTTACTAGAATTGCCCATGGCATTCCAGTAGGAGGAGACTTAGAGTATACGGACGAGGTAACTTTGAGCAAAGCACTAGAGGGAAGAAGAGAATTGTAATGTGTCCTAAAAATGTCAGGGATAAGTGAGACACCCCAAGAAAAAAGTCAAAAATTATGGAAATAAGTTATCAGCAAAAAGCAAAAATAAAATGTAAGAAAAAATAGAGAAAAGATATAATCCTTCCTATAAGAAAAAGTAGGGAGGAATTTTAAATGCCAAAACAAAAGAGTAAAGAAGAAGGAATTACGATGATAACTTTAGCAGTAACAATCGTAGTCTTAATTATTTTGGCAGGAGTAAGCCTAAATGCAACTGTAGGAGATAATGGAATTATTACAATGGCACAAAAAGCGAAAGAAAATACAGAACTGGCCAAAATAGAAGAAGAAAATCAATTAAATGCCTTATATGAAGAGTTAGCAAATGCAGGAGAAGGAATTTTTGATGATTCCATGGCAGATGCAATGGAGAAATTAGAAAATTTTAAAAAAATAATAGCAACAGCTATAACGAGCGAAGGAGTACAAACTGCACAAACAGATACAGCAGAAACAATGGCAAAAAATATTGGTAAAATATTACAGAAAAGAACAAAGGATGCAACTGCTACGGCGGAAGATATCACAGAAGGCAAAACGGCATATGTAAATGGGCAAAAAATTACAGGAACAGGTAGTAGCAGTGGAAATTATTTGATGGGATCAAAATATACGGAAGAAGATGCATTTATGCCATCAACTACAGCACATAATAGAATGCCTCAATCGATTGAACAAAACGGATACGTATCTACTACTAAAACGATAGATATTACAAACGTAAAAAAAATAAAGGCAAAAGTACATGTATATCATACAGGAGAAGTAGGGATGGGAGTGAGCAAAACAATGCCAACTTCTTTAGCAGAATGTCAAAATATTTCTACAAAGGCAATTAATACAGGAGGAGTAAACTCAGCTAATTCTATACAAGAATTAGAATATGATGTGAGTAATTTAACAGGAGAATATTATTTGTTTTTATATTCAGCACATATAGGTGAAGCAGGTATATTTTATTGGAAATTGGAATAAGAAAGATTTACGGCATCTCCACCTTGCGCACTAGCAATTGTGCTTAAATTAGCTCCAACAGCAGAGAGAAAATTACCTAAAGTATCTATCTCATCAGGAGAAAGTCCTTGCGATAAAAAAACAGCAAAAACACTAGCAAGTGCAACCAATTCACATCCAGATACATCTTTCAAAAAACACATAAAAAATCACCTATTATAATATATAGGTGTTTTTTTAATTGGTGACAAATTTAAAAAAATAGAAAAATAAGACCTACTATGCCAAAAAAAATAAATAAAAGGCTAGATATTTTTTGCATAGTAGTTTCCGAAACTTTATGGCTTAAAAATTTTCCCAGAAGAATAGCAATGCTATCGGAGACTACCATTCCCAAAATAGCACCTGCAATCAAAAAAATTTTCTTATGAGGATAACTAATGCCAAGCCCAATAGAAGCCAAAAAAGTTTTATCTCCAAATTCTCCTATAGCGATAGAAGCGGCAATCATAAATACATATCCTAGGTTTAAAGAAGCAAGCTTTTGCAAAAGACTTCCTTTCTTTCCACTTTCCTTCTCTGATGAAGAAAAAAGAGAAAAAATACCAAACAATAAAAAAGAAAAATAAGTAAATAGTTCTAAATAAAAATGAAAAATGTCATTTTCTAATAAACCAATGGAACTACCAAACAAAATAGCAATTCCATGGCTAAAAAACGAACCAAGACACACTCCTAATAAAATCCAAACAGATTTTACTTTAGAGGAAAAGGATAAAACAAGAAGTTGTGTCTTATCTCCTAATTCTGATAAAAAAACCAACAAAAAAGAGATAAGAATACAATAAGATATAGACATAAGCTACTTCCTTTCCTAATAAGTATTGATACACTATATGAATGAAAACTTTTTTTATGCTTTATTAGAAAATATGGAAAAATAACTATAATAACAAAATAACATAAATATAATTGCAAAATAAGGAGAAGAAAAAGAAAATAGCATGTAAAAAGATACATAAGAAAAGGAGAAATAGAACACATGAAAAGAGAAAATGGAATTACTATTATAGCATTAGTGGTAACTATTATTATTTTACTTATATTAGCAGGAGTAAGTATTAATATGTTAGTAGGAGATAATGGAATTATAAAAAAAGCACAACAAGCAAAAAAAGATACCATATTTGCAGGACAACAAGAACAAGAACAGCTTAACCAATTATTTGAAGAAATGGAGAAAACAGAAAATGGTATAGGATCAGGAGGAGGAGATAGTCAAAAAGATGAAATCATAGAGTTATTACAAAAACAAGTGGAAGAATTAAAAACACAAGTAATAGAAAAGGAGAATACAATTCAAGATTTACAAAATCAATGGGGAAATATAGAAACACAATTAGGAGAAACAAATGCAGAAGCAAGTCATGTTTTAAAAGATTATAAAGCATATAGTAAAGGGCAATTAGTAACAGGAACAATGGCAAATAATGGATCAGTAAATGCAAATCTAAATGCAGGTCAGAGCTATACAATACCAAAAGGATACCATAATGGAAGTGGAAAAGTAACAGCAAAGGACTTAGCAAGTCAAACGCAAGCAACAGCGAATGCTAATAATTTATCAAATGGAGTAACAGCATGGGTAAACGGACAAAAAATAACAGGAAATGGGACTGATGTCAATAATAGTTACAATAATGGATATAATGTAGGTTATGGAGCAAATAATAAAACAGTACATGTATATAATACTAGTGCTGAATATGATGCAGGGTATTGGTGGTATAGAGCAGCAACACAAGGAGTGGATTTAGCAAAAAAATGGCCAAATAATTATCAGCAACTAGTATTATTTCAAAATCTATTTCCTATAGTAGACCAAGATAATCATAATGTGGCATCAAGTAATACAGGAGCAACTACCTATACGTGGCGTTATGATGCTTCAACAGGGAAACTGTATCAAGATAGAGGTGGCTTAGGACATAATTCTCCTTGCGCAGTAACAGTATATGCTGTTTTTTAAAAATATAAAATACATTCTAATCTATAAAAGATAGAATGTATTTTTGTTTACAAAGTTTGTGAATTCTATGTGAATTGTATTGCATATAAAAAATCTTAGTGGTATTCTAAAACAAATACTACGGAAATAAGGATTTTAAAACACCAGATAAATGGTGTTAAAATTTTGAAAACAAGGAGGAATTATTTTGATAGAAGTTAAAAATGTTACAAAAAAATATGGCAGTTTTACTGCTGTAGATAACATTAGCTTTACAGTAAAAGATGGAGAAGTTATTGGCTTTTTAGGACCAAACGGAGCAGGAAAAAGTACAACCATGAATATGATAACTGGTTTTATAGAGCCAAGTGAAGGAACCATTATGATTAATGGAAATGATATTTCCAAAAAAGCTAAAAAAGCTAAAAGGCAAATTGGTTATATGCCAGAAAACGTACCTTTATATTCTGAGCTTACCGTAAAAGAATTCGTAAAATATATGACAGAGCTTAAAAGAATGCCGAGAAAACAAAGAAAAGAAGACATCGAGAAAGTATTAAAAGAAACAGGTTTAGAAGAGGTACAAAACAAATTAATTAGAAATTTATCCAGAGGATATAAACAAAGAGTGAGCCTAGCTGGTGCTTTAGTAGGAAATCCAGAAGTCCTTATTTTAGACGAACCAACCGTAGGATTAGATCCAAAACAAATTATAGAAATTAGAAACCTAATTAAAGAATTAGGAAAAAATCATACCGTTATATTAAGTACCCATATTTTACCAGAAGTAAGTCAAATATGTGAAAGAGTGATTATTATTAATAAAGGAAAAATAGTAGCAATTGATACACCAGAACATTTGGAAGAAAAAACGAAAGAAGAAAATGTATTATTGCTAACTGTAGAAGATAAAGAAGAGCATATGGGTAATATAAAAGAAAAATTACCAAAACTAAAAGAAATCAAAATGATAAAAGACAACGAAGATGGAACAAAACAATATATGATAACTTCTAATGCAGATGTAGACTTAAGAAAAGATTTATTTGATATTTTACCAAAACAAAATATTACGATATTTGAACTAAAAAAAGCAGAAGCAACTTTAGAAGATGCCTTTATTCGTTTAATTAATGCAAAAGAAGAAATAGAAAAAGCCTCAGAAAGTATACAAAATAAAAAACAAGACAAAGAGGAAAAGAAAAAAGAGAAAGAAGCTAAAAAGCAAGAAAAGAAAAAACAAAAAGAAGAAAATAAAAAAGAAAGGGGAGAAAAATAATTATGTGGACAATTGCAAAAAAAGAATTAAAAACCTATTTTTTATCTCCAATAGGATATATTTTTATAGGAATTTTTTTATTAATGTGTAGTATCTTCTTTTATTTGGATGTTGTCCAATATGGAAGTACAAATTTTGAATACATGTTTTATTCAGCAGCTACTGTACTTACTTTCATTGTACCTATTTTAACTATGAGAATGTTTGCAGAAGAAAGAAAAACAGGAACAGAACAATTATTGTTTACATCGCCTAGAAGTATTACGTCTATTGTATGTGGAAAGTTATTAGGAGCCGCAATGATTATATTAATTACAGAAGCATTTACCGCAATTTATTATATTATCCTTACTTGCTTTGGAACGCCACATATTACCACAGCATTAATTACATTGTTAGGCTACTTTTTACTTGCTATGACGTATATTTCCTTTGGAATGTTTGCTTCTAGTTTAACAGAAAATCAAATTATAGCAGGAGTTATCACCATTGCCTTTTTCATTGTAACATGGTTTATGCCAAACTTTATAGAAGCTACATTAGATTTTTCATTTATTAATGTATTTAGTAATACTTTCCCAACAGGCTCAGTTACCTTAAGCTCTTTAGTATTATTAATATCTACACCAATATTATTTACTATACTTACTATATTAGTATTACAAAGAAAAAAGAGCGTAAAATAGAAAGGAGAGAGAAAATTGAAGAAAATCATAGAAGTCATAAAGAAAAAATGGTTGAGAAAAACCATATTAACAGTTTGCTTAGTCGCTATTCTTCTTGCTATTTACTTAGGGCTTAATATATGGGTACAAAGTTTGAATATAAATCCATTTGATTTTACGCAAGAACAGAGATATACCTTGTCAGATGAGTCAAAAGAACAAGTAAAAAATGTAGAAGAAGATGTCATCATTTACTTCTTTGGTTATACAGAAGAAAGCACAGCATTTAGTTTAGCAAAGCAATACAATAATGTAAATAGCCACATAACGGCAGAAGTAGTAAATATTACAGAAAGACCAGATTTAGCACAAACTTATGGGATTACAAGCGAAGATAGTATTGGTATTGTAGTACAATCTGAGCAAAGATATAAAGTGTTATCTTCTAGCGAATTATATACTTATGACTATACTACTTATGAAACCATAGATATGACAGAGCAAAAATTGACTAATGCTATTTTGGATACAACAATTGCAGATAAGCCAAAAGTATATTTCTTAACAGGACATAACGAATATAGTATCGATTATGAGTTATATACACTTGCTGCATATATCCAAAATGATGTGAATGATATCGAGACACTTAATTTATTAACAACAGCTTTTCCAGAGGATTGTGATACATTAGTTATAGCTTCCCCAACATCCGATTTTCAACAAATAGAAGTAGATGCTATTACAAATTATATACAAAATGGTGGAAATATTTTATGGATGAGTGATATTCTAGTAAATGATGTAGAAATGCCAAATGTACAAAAAATATTAGATTTATATGGAGTTTCTATTGGAAAAGGAGTATTACTAGAAACAGATAGTAGTAAAATGCTAGTAAATAGGCCAGATTTTATTATTCCAACAGTTCTTGGTCACGAAGTGACACAAGATGTTTATGATGGTACAGGAGTAGTGCTTCCAAGTGCAGGAAAAATTGTACTTTCCGATGCAGAAAAATTAGAAGAACTAAAAGTAGATATTACGCCAATTATACAATCTACAGAAACCTCTTTTTATAGAGAAGATTTTGATGTACCTACTACAAGTAGTGACCAAGAAGGCGTAGTTACCATAGCGTTAGAAGCAGAAAAAGAAGTAGGAGAAGACACTACCTCCAAACTAATTTTATTTGCCAATAACTTATTTGTTACAAACGAAATAATACCCGTACAAAACTACAATGTTTATCCAGTTCAGTTAGCTAACAATAAAGACATTGTGCTTAATAGTATTGCTTATTTAACAGATAGAGGAGACACTATCCGTATTAGAAAAGATACAGGGTATGTAACTTATACAGCAACACAGCAACAAGATAATATCATAAGAGCTATTATCTTTGGTGTGCCAGTACTAATCATCATAATAGGTGTAGTAATATGGCAAGTAAGAAGAAGAAAAAAATAGAATAAAAGAAAAAACCTCTCATATAAATAAATGAGAGGTTTTCCTCTTTGGCTTAGGTGGAAGGAAGAGGCTAAAAATCCTCTATTCGATTAAGGGAAAACCGGAAAGAGGAGGAAGAAAAAAGTGAAAAAGGTCATCAAAATCATTATGGTCATTATAGGGAGTATTATAGGTGCAGGATTTGCTTCAGGAAAAGAAATCTATTTATTTTTCGCAAGATTTGGCATATATGGAATTCTAGGATTAGGAATAATGAGTATCATAATAGGAGGAATTATCTATTTTGTTCTTTCCTTAGTAAAAGAAAAATCTATCCAAAATTATCATGAATTTTTACAAACCATTAATCCAAAATATCCCAAAATCAATCAAATAATGAATATTATAGTCAATAGTTTTTTATTAATTTCCTTTTATATTATGGTGGCGGGTTTTAGCGCCTATTTAAAACAAGTATACCAAATTCCCATTATGATTTCTGCTTTTTTCTTTATGATAGCATGTTATATTATTTTTCAAAAAAATGTAACAGGCGTTATGAAAATGAATGAAATATTAGTACCAATTTTGTTGCTACTTATTTTTTATTTAGGTAGTAAAATAACAGGAATAGGAGAATTTATAGAAAGTTCTTCACAAAATGGATTTTTTTCTAGTATTTTATATGCTAGCTACAATAGCATTTTGCTGATACCATTATTAATTAGTTTGCAAGAAACAAAACTAGAAAAAAAGCAAATTAGAAATATTGCTATATGTAGTAGCCTATTTCTTTTCTTGCTAGCTTTGATTATTTTGGGTTTATTATATAAAGGTATTTTTTATGCTCAAGAATTAGAACTACCGCTTATTCAAATTGTAGCAGAATTTCGGAAAAATATATCCTTATCTATATGGAATAGTGATACTAATTTCTATTTTTACATCTGCCATTACATCAGGATATAGTTTTTTAGAAAATGTGAGTAAAACTAAAAGAGATTATCAAATATGGCTAATAGTAATTGTTATTACTGCAGTAATAATCTCACCCATAGGCTTTTCCAAATTAGTAGAGATATTATATCCCACTTTTGGAGCATTAGGCATCATACAAATTTTATTTATGTTGCAATTTAGGAACGTTCCTTAAATTGCAAAGTTCACCTTAAGTTTTTCGAGACAACTATTGAAAAAATAGCAAAAAACTGATATAAAATAAGTAAACAAAAATAAGGAGAAACGAATGAAAATAATAGGAATTGACGAAGAAGAAAATCAGGTAAAAAAAATAAGCAAAAAGAAAATTATTATAGCAAGTGTAGTAGGCGTATTGCTAATAGCTATTATTGTAATAGCTATACTTTACTGCGTAAACAAAGAGTTTAGAGATTTTTGGGATAGATATGTGTTGATGAAAGATGTATCCGAAAATAATCTACCTTCTATTGCGATAGATGGAGTAGATAGTAATCGAATTTTTGCTTATGATAAATATATAGCAATACTACAAAACAATGTTTTAACAGCCTATAATTCTTTAGGAAAGCAAGAATATACAGAAGAAATGCAAATTACTACTCCAATAGCAGACCATAAAGGAAGATTTTTACTGATAGGAGATAAAGGTGCACAAAATCTATATCTAATGGCAGGAAACAAAAAAGTATGGGAAAAGAGCTTAGAAGGAAATATTTCGAGGGTAACTGTTAATAAAAATGGATATGTAGCCGTTGTATTAACAGGAACTACTTATCAATCCGTTATCCAAATTTTTGATGCAACCGGAAAAGAATTATTTAAAACTTATTTATCCACCTCTACGGTAGCAGATGTAGATATATCTTTAGATAATCGATATGTTAGCTTTGTAGAAGTAAGTTCTGAAGCAACACTAGTGCAATCTAATATTAAAACAATATCGGTAGAAAAAGCAAGCACAACTCCTTCAGAATCCATTATCTACACTTCAGAAATGCAAACAAATCGCTTGCCGATTGCTATCCAGTATCAAGAACAAAATAAATTAATTTGCTTCTTTGATAATGAAATAGATATATGGAAAGATGGTAGCATAGAAGCCATTATGTATTTAGAGGAGGATAATAAAAAAATTACTTTTGCGGATATTAAGCTAAATAATCAAGTGGTTAGGGTAATAGAGAATTCCTCTTTATTGCATACAGAAAGCACTATAGAAATTATGAATACAGATAGTAAAAATATAAGTACTTATGTGTTACAAGGAGTATTAAGAGAAATGATTACCTACGATGAAGTAATTGCATTAAATTTAGGATCAGAAGTACATTTTATAGGAACTAATGGATGGCTTAAGAAAAAATATACTTCTAGTCAAGAAATAAAAAAAATAGTAGTGACAGATGCTTTTTCAGGAATTGTATATCGTGATAAAATAGAAATTGTAAGCTACTAAAAAAGGAGGTATCTTATGTCTATTATTATTGATATTGTAATAGTAGCTATATTATTACTATGTATCTTTTTAGGCTATAAGAGAGGACTTGCAAGTTCTGTCTTAAATATACTATCTTTTATCTTAGCCATTATCATAGCTATTCTATTGTATAAACCGGTTTCCGATTGGGTAATACAAAACACACAAATAGATGAAACCATAGAAAATGCAATAATAGAATCTCTATCTGGAAAAGTAAATGAAGAAGGTAATATTTCAGAAGAAGCAACAGATTTACCAACTGATATGGTAAATTATATAAATGGAGCTATACAAGATGTAGCTACAGAGGCAAAAGATACAGCTCTTGTAGCAGCATCCCATCAAATAAGCATGACCATCATACAAGCAGGGGTTGCCATTATTGTATTCATTCTTGCAAAAGTGATATTAATGGTTGTAAAACTACTAACAAAGTTTGTAACTAACATACCAATTATCAAACAAGTAAACGAAATAGGGGGGCTAATATATGGTATCCTACAGGGAGTAATTATTATTTGGATATTATTAGCACTTATTTCTCTTATCAGCCCAATGATACAAGATGGAGCGCTTTTGCAAAATATTCAAAAAGCAGCAATAGGAAACTTCTTTTATGAGAATAATTTATTATTAAAATGGTTATTTTAGTAGTATGAAAACAAAGAAAATTAAACTAAGATATTGCCTTTTAGTGTAAAATTTGCTATACTCATGCAAAAGGGGAAAAACATAGGAGTGAAACACTTTGAAAGAAGGAAAAAATAAGAAAGAAAATCTAGAAGAAATAGAGATAGAGGTACCTATTGTGGGAGAACGAAAGAAAGAGAAAAAAGAAAATAAAAAAGAAATAAAAAAACAAAAGAAAGAAAAAAAGAAAAAAAGTAAAGCAAGAAAAATCATCAAATGGATTTTATTAATTTTGTTAATTGCTTTAGTGGCATATGGTTGTTATTTTGGATATCGCGTGTATAAAAATGGAGGAGGATTATCTGGATTTTTAGCAACAGCAGTAGGGCATGACGAGAATACATTAAAAGACTTAGATAGAATCAATGTGCTTATTCTAGGCGAGAGTGGCGTAGGAGATGGCTATAAATTAACAGATTCTATCATGATAGCATCCTATAATCCAAAAACGCAAGAAGCGTCACTATTATCTATTCCTAGAGACACATATGTAGGAAGAAAAGATAAAGATATCGCATCACAAAATTATTTAGCAAGCTATAAAATGAATGCTGTCTATCGTAATGGGACAAACATTCCCGAAACAGTAGAATGTGTGAGTGAATTAACCGGATTAGACTTGCAATATTATATTTTAATAGATACAGATGCAGTTATTGAATTAGTAGATACTATAGGAGGAGTTACCTTCAATGTTCCAATCGATATGGATTATGACGATCCAACACAAGACTTGCATATTCACTTAAAGGCAGGAGAACAGTTAATTGATGGAGAAAAAGCAGAGCAATTGTTAAGATTTAGACATAATAATGATGGAACTTCTTATCCAAAAGAATATGGAGACAATGATATTGGAAGAATGAGAACACAAAGAGAATTTATTCAAGAAACTATGAAACAATTGTTAAAAGTAGAAAATATTTTCAAAATTACAGAACTAATAGATATTGTAGCAAATAACGTAAAAACAAACCTAGATTTTAATGTAGTAAAAGATTATGTACCATATGCCGTTAACTTTAATGCAGAAAATTTAGAAACAGGAACATTGCCAGGAGTACCAGAAAAATGTAATGGTATATGGATTTATACAGCAGATGAAGAAGAGACAGCAATAATGGTAGAAAATCTATTTTCAGACGAAGAAGTAATACCAGAGGAAGAAGTGGCTAATGTTATTGGTGGAAATACGGTGACGGGAGAAAATACTACTAAAAATATCACAATAGAATTACTAAATGGTAGTGGAGTAACAACTAATTTAACAAGAGCGGCAGAAAAATTACAAGAAGCAGGATTTCAAATTAAAAAAACAGGAAAATCTTCTACGACCATGTCTAAAACAACTATTATTAACCGAACAAGTCAAGCCCAAAGCGTAGGAAGAGAAATAAAAACAGAGCTAGGAGTAGGAAGTATCGAAGAGGGCGAAGATAACGCAAATGTAGATTTTACGGTTATTATAGGAAAAGATTATAAATAAAAAAAACAGGGGGACTGATAAAATAAAAGTCTCCCTGTTTTCTTACTTCCTTTTTTTCTTCTTATCTTTTTTAGGGAGAAGAATAAGAATAGCAAGAAATATTAGAAAAATAGCAATTACTACTTTCAAAACATTTTCCATTACCTTGGAAACATCCACATTAGAAGCAGCCAATAAATTTGTAGAAAAAGTTTCTCCATCCACGGTATAAGAAACTGTACCAACAATACTAGATTTACTGATAGGAGCAGAATGGTTAGTAATAGAAATAGTAGGTGTTATACTTTCAAGGTCTACATCATTTTTAGCGAAAACAGTAAGATCATTTTCTGCAAGTAACCCTAAATTTCTTGTTTCTTCCGTTCCATTCATTATTTCTATTTCCTGTACTACACTATTTTTTTCCAAAATAGTGCGAAAAGAATACTTATTAAAACCATAGTCAAAAAGAGTTTGACAATCTAAAAATCTTCCAGATAGACCATTTTCTAGAGTTTCTCCGCCTAATACAACAGCAATTAATTCTATATTATCTTTTTTTGCGCTAGCAACGATACAATTTTTAGCACTATCTGTGTATCCTGTTTTTATACCAGTACAATAAGGATAATAGTAACTATGTCCATTAGATAAAAGAGAAGAACTTAGCAAAAGATTATTATTGTGATAAACTCTATCTGCTGTAGGATATTTATTTGTAATAGGTAGTGAAAACTGTGTAGTAGAAACAATAGAACGAAAAGTAGTATTTTGCATAGCATATTGCCCCATTAATGCTAAATCATAAGCAGTAGAATAATGATTTTCATCATGCACACCATTAGGATTTACAAAATGAGTATCCTTACAACCAATTTCTACCGCTTTTGTATTCATCATAGCGGCAAAGCTGTCTACAGAGCCAGCGATGTATTCCGCTAAAGCCACAGCAGCATCATTCGCAGAAGGAAGCATTAAAGCATATAATAACTGTTCTACAGTTAATTGTTCCCCTATTTGTAGCTGAGCAGTAGAATAGCCGTTAGGAATAGAAAGAACAGCATTTTCACTGACAGTAACAGTATCTGCTAAGTTGCCATTTTCTAAAACTAAAATAGCGGTCATGATTTTAGTAGTACTAGCTGGATACATACGGGTGTGGGCATTCTTTTCATAAATTACCTTACCAGTGGAAGCTTCCATAAGTAGACAAGCTGGAGAGTAAGTAGTAATTTCAGAACTTTCAGCTTGTACAGAATAAGGAAACAAAAACAATAATAAAATAAAAATACAACAAAAATATATTCCCAATTTTTTCAATAATGTATTCATATAAACTCCTCAAAAAATGTAATCATATACCATCATATAAAAAAAATAAAAAAATTTCAACACCTAATAAAAAATAAAAATAAAATATTTTATAAAAAATATATGCTAAAAAATATTTTATAAAAAATATTAAAAAAATAATTAGATGAAGGAGGTGAGAAAAATAGAAAAATTAGAAAAAAGAAAAAAAGAAATATTTCTTCTAGTCATTATTATCATAGTAGCTATCGGCATTATTTATTCCTTTTTTTCTGAAAAAACGGAAAATATAGAAGAAATTAGTTCTGTGCAGGAAGAAGAAAATAATGTTGTTAGTACAAATAATATAATAGAAGAAAAAATACAAACTATAATGGTACATATTATGGGACAAGTAAATAACCCAGGAGTAGTAGAATTACAAGAAAATGCAAGAATTCAAGATGCAATAGAAGCAGCAGGTGGAACAACAAATGAAGCAGATTTTTCCAAAATAAATTTAGCCTATATTCTAGAAGATGGCATGAAAATATATATACCGAAAATAGGAGAAGAACAACAAACATATATAACCAAAGAGAGTGGAATAATAAAAGAAGAAAACGAAGATGAAAAAAAGGAAGAACTTATGGTAAATATCAATACAGCATCTAAGGAAGAATTAGAGAGCCTGCCAGGAATAGGAGAATCTATTGCTACCAGAATTGTTAATTATCGTAAGGAAAATGGGAAATTTTCAAAAATAGAAGATATACAAAATGTAAGTGGAATAGGGGAAGCAAAATATAATAATATTAAAAATTATATAACGGTAAAATAAAACTTTTTTAAAATAAAGGTTTTAAAAATAAGAAAGAAGCATATAATAAAAAAAGAAAACAAAAAAATAGAAAAAAAGGGGCAAACTATATATCGCGAGGTATTTTTTAGTTAAAAATATTGTTTTATTTGACAATAAATGCTACGATATATATGAAATTATATAAATAAAAAATAAATTAAAATAAAAAATAAATAAAATAATAATAAATAAAATAAAAAATAAATATAATAAAATAAAAATAATAAATTAATTCTCCAAAAGAAGGTGAAAAAATAAATGTATTATACATATATGGTAAGATGTGAAGATAATTCTATTTATACAGGAATGACTAATAATTTAGAAAAAAGAATAGAAGAGCATTTATCTAAAAAAGGGGCAAAATATACAAAGTCGCATAATGCTATAAAATTAGAAACAGCATGGAAAAGTAAAAATAAATCCTTAGCTTGCCAATTAGAATATCAAATCAAAAATCTGGCAAAACAGCAGAAAGAAAATTTAATAAATGGCGAAAAATTGAGTACCTATTTAAAAGGAAAAATAGATGGAAGAAAATATAAGAGAATAAACTAAAAAATTTTTATACACATGTATAGAAGAAAAAATCAAAATAAGTATTGACAATTATAGGTTTTAGAGGTATACTAAAAAAGCAGTGTACATATCGCGGGGTGGAGCAGTTGGCAGCTCGTTGGGCTCATAACCCAAAGGTCGATAGTTCGAGTCTATCCCCCGCAACCACTTAGAAGATTTTACTAAAAATAAGTAAAATCTTTTTTTGTATATTAGGAAAGTTCTATTTTTAAGTAGAAGAAAAAATAAAAGCTAGAAAAAACAAAGTATAAATTTATAGGAAATATTAAATTAGGAAAAATGAATATAAAGATAAAAATACACTAAATAAACTAATGGTCGAGAAAACTAAACTAATTATTGGTTTACTTTGTAAAGAAATAGCAGTAACATTATAATAAATTATAAATTTAGGAGGACAATATCTATGAAAAATATTGGAGAAAAAATAACATTTTTAAGAAAAGAAAAAGGAATGACACAAAGCCAGTTAGCTGAAAAAATGAATGTTACAGATAAAGCCGTATCAAAGTGGGAAAGGAATTTATCTTGCCCAGACATTAATACTATATCAAAATTAGCAGATATTTTAGAGGTCTCTGTTGAAGAACTTTTGCAAGCAAAAAGGAAAGAAAATGCAAATACTAAAATAAAAGATATAGCAGATTTAATATTAAAAGCAGTAGCAATAGCTATGGGGATTGGAGTTGTAGTTTTAAATATAATGAATCAAATAGACATAAAATCATCTTTCGTTATGATAGGAATTGCTATTATTTGCATTAGTTTATTTTTATTGGAGAATAAAGAAGATTAAGTTATAAATAAAATAAAGTAATAAAAGTACATATCAAATAGAAAAAGTTATGAAAAATGATAAATTTTATAAAATTGAAACAGGAGTCATAAAGATGAGTAAAGTTGCTAATATGTTAAATATGTTGCAAATTTTAAAAGATAGAAATATACATAGTATTTCAAGTTTAGCAGAAAGATTAGAAGTATCTGAAAGAATGATAAGGCAATACAAATTAGAGTTAGAACAAGCAGGAATATACTTAAAATCATACACTGGTAAATTTGGAGGATATCAGCTTGATGAGAATAATAACTTTTTAAAGATAGAAAATGAAGTAAAAGAAAAAATGTATCTTATTATGAAAAAAGCAATTGCAAATAAAAATAAAGTAAAAATCAAATATAAATCAGTAAATTCAGGAATAACCGAAAGAGTTATACATCCAGCAGAGTTATTTATATATATTGATAAATGGTATATTGCAGCATTTTGTGAGTTAAGAAATGAAATAAGACTTTTTAGGTTAGATGATATTATGGAATATGAAATCCTAGCAGAAAAATATATAGATAAAAATACGATAAAAAAATAATTGTGACAAAAATATTTCCTCAATATATGGTATTATAATCCTGTAGGAGGATTTTTTATGTAGAAAATATTGAGAAGTAAAAAATATTTTATAAAGGAGAATATCAAATGGACGAAATCGTTTTTGTAACACACAATAAAGGAAAAATTGCATCTGCTAGCAGGCAATTAGCAGGAGTAAATTTTAAAGTATTTGAATATGAATTAGAAGAACCGAGAAGTGATGATATAAAATACATTTCGAAATACAAAGTAATGGAAGCTTATAAATTAGTAAACAAGCCATGCATTTCTTTGGATTGCGGATTTTGGGTAGATGAACTAGATGGTTTTCCTAGAGCTTTTGTAAATTTTGCTTTAGATACTATAGGAATAGAAGGAATATTGAAACTAATGGAAGCAAAAGAAAATAGAAATTGTAGATTTACAGAATGTTTGTCTTACTACGATGGGAATGAATTACACCAATTTACAGGAAAACATGAGGGAAAGTTGTCAGAAAAAATATTAGGAAATGATACAGATAAAAAATGGTCTGATTTATGGTATATCTTTGTACCTTATGGATATGACAAAACTTTAGCTCAAATGTCTGATGAGGAAAGAACAAATAGAATAAAATATAAGTCTATTGATTCAATGAAAGAATTTTCAAAATGGTATAAAGAATATAAAGTATAAATTAGAAAAGTATTTAAAATTTTATGAAAATTAGATGCTATTAGCATTGCGTATATCTCTTGTGAATGTTGGTATTTTAATAATATTTTCAAAAATAACTCGCAAACTGGTTAGTTAAGGAAGTTTTTCCATGAGGACAAAAGAAAAAAGCTAAAAATAGTTTAAAAACAAATTAAGGAGCTTTTAAAAAGCTCCTTTTTCTGGTCGAGGTGGACGCTTGGGTATAGCCTCTGTCCTTAGAAACAAGCCATATTCAAAAATACTTGTCAAGCAGTTTGTAAGCAGTTACACATAAGTAGTTGAGAAAGGCTAACAAAGTATAAAATATAGTTGATAAAGGATGAGAAAAGTTATTTAAAGTAAAAAAATAAAAAAGATATACAACATTTAAGTAGAACAGAATTATTATTCAAACCAAAATTAGGTAATGCATTTTTATTATATAGCGCAAAAAATTTTTATATTTTTTTAAATAACTATAATATTAAAAATACTGGAAATAATATTTTAAATGTGCTATACTACTAAAAATGAGGTGTTTATATGTTAAAAAATACTGAAGAATTGATAGATATTCTTTTAGAAATATTAAAGAATCCTGAAAATGAATATGTAGAATTTAAAAAAGCAAAAAATAATTTTGACATAGATAAATTAGGAAAATATTTTTCTGCAATGTCTAATGAGGCGACATTAAAAGATAAGCAGTATGGTTGGATTATATTTGGAATAGATGATAAAACCCATAATATAGAAGGAACTAATTATTGTTTCAATAATGATTTTAACGATATAAAAAAGCAAATATCAGACAATACTACAGATAATGTTTCTTTTCTAGAGATATATCCTTTGATATATCAAGGTTCAAGATTGATAATGTTTCAAGTTCCAGCCGCAATAGGGACTCCTATGAACTGGAAGGGATTTCCTTATGGGAGGACAGGAGAATCTTTAGTCCCTTTAGATGCAAGAAAAATTGAACAAATAAAAGCTACAGCAAATTTTGATTGGACAAGGAAAATTATAGAAAAAGCAACCATTAATGATTTAGATTCAAAAGCAATTTCTGTTGCTCGTGAACAGTTTAAAATTAAAAATCAAGGAAAGGATATAGCAAATGAAATTGATAAGTTAACAGATATAGAATTTCTTAATAAAGCAAAAGTAACTATAAATGGTAAAATAACAAAAACAGCAATGTTACTTTTGGGAAAAAATGAAAACGACTATTTGATAGAAGATTATACTCCAAAAATAACATGGAAATTATATGATGACAATAATGTTATTGATTATGAACATTTTGGAATTCCTTTTATTTTAAATGTTGAAAAAGTAAGAGAGAAAATTAGAAATTTAAGATATAGATATATGGTTGGAGAAAATACATTATTTCCAAAAGAAGTAGATAAGTATGATAATTATACATTACGTGAGTTATTAAATAATGCAATTGTGCATCAAGATTATAAAGTAAATGGACCAATCAATGTAATGGAATTTAAAGATAAATTAGTAATATCTAATCAAGGATATTTCATCCCTAAAAGTATTGAAAATGTGTTAAAAGACGGATTTTCTTCACCATACTATAGAAATCCTTTTTTAGCTACAGCAATGGTTAATTTAAATATGATCGATACTGTAGGGAGTGGAATTCGTAGAGTATTTAATAATCAAAAAAGTAGATTTTTCCCAATGCCAGACTATGATTTAAGTGAGTCTAATTCTGTAAAAGTAACTTTATATGGAAAAATAATTGATGAGAATTATACAAGAATTCTTTTTGAAAAAACGGATTTAAGTATTGATAAAGTGATTTTATTAGATAGAGTGCAAAAAGGATATAACATATCAAAAGAACAAAGTGATTATTTAAAAAAAGATAAGTTAATTGAAGGAAGGTTTCCAAGAATATATATTTCTTCAAATATAGCACAAATTGTTGACGACAAGGTAAATTATATTGATAATAAAGGATTGGACAATGCTTATTATAGAGACTATATTGTTAATTATTTAAAAGAGTTTAAAAAAGCTACAAGGCAAGAAATTAATCAATTTATTTATCCTAAATTACCATCAACATTTAGCGAAGAAGACAAAAACAAAAGAGTTAAATATCTATTAACTACACTTAGAAAACAAAATATTATTGTAAACAATGGTAGTGATACTAAACCAATTTGGGTTTTAAAAAAATAATTTTTAAAATTCACTGAGTTTCACTGAGAATTCACTGAGTTTCACTGAGAATTCACTGAGTTTCACTAAAAATTATAATAAAAAAATAGTAAAGTAGAATTTTCACTTTATAAATTGATTAATTGAAAGGAACAGAAAATATCAAGCTTTATTGTGAAAGTATGAACCAATTTAAAGATATTTTTTAAATATCTAAATGTTAAGTGAATATTAACACTTTTAACATACTGTGATTGAATTGGTTTTGAAGAGTTGAATATAGCTCCCCAAAAAATATTTTTTCAAAATTTGGGGAGCTATATGTAAGCAGTTGTGAAAAGGGCTGAGAAAGACTAACAAAGGCTAACAGAGTAAAGTAGCATATTACAGCCTTTTTCAGGCACTCTCAAATACAGTTAAAAATGCACTAAAATTTAGATGAAGAAAAACACTTGAAACCCAATAGTTTCAAGTGTTTTAACGGTTCTATAATATTAGTTGGGGTGGTAAATGCCTCAACAATTTTTTATAAAAAAATAGCATTTATCTAAAACCTTTGATAAAATTGTTTTGCAAA